>JAKQXK010000415.1 GCA_029561505.1 Spirochaetota bacterium
GCGAAAAAACGCCAACGCCGACCGAAATTGCCCGGTAACCTTTGGCCATCTCGCCGAATTCGCGCGGTCTGCCCAGCATCTCGAAGACGTAATCAAAATAAGACCTGCCGACAAAATAGCTCGAGGTGAAGAAGTTCAGAAAGGGTTGCAAAGGCCCGGTAAAGAGCAGCAATACGGCAAAAAAAGTCTGCACGATCAGAATTTTCACGTTGTAGACGATCGATGAAAAAATAAAGCCCACCACCTCAAGATTACTGATTTTCAGCGTGTTGAGCCCCTCTGCTGTCAGAATTTTTTCAACCAACGGCGACATGAACGGAATCACCACAATGGAAAAGAGCGCCATAAACACCCGCAGCAAAAAAGTGAAAAAGAAGTAGAGAATGATGAGTTTCAGCACTAACTGCAGCGCCGACACCATGAACTGCAGAAATTGCGGCCAGTCGCTGACGTCGAATGCAAGTTTATCGCCGATATAGCTGAGCAGGTATACCCAGACAAAAAAGCCCATCGCGGCGACGATAACGCCCGTGAGCGCAAGGGGAATAACGGCAAAACCCCAGAGTTTTTTTTCCGTCATGTATGCGAAACTGCCGAGGGGCATCGAAAAACCGCGGGTGATTCGGGCAAACATGGCCCCAGACAAAAATCCATGCGCCTCGATGTAAAGAAGAATTCAGCACGTCTGTCACCCAGCACACCAGACACTTCGATACAGACGCGCACCATATAGATTGACGTTGCGTTTTTCATCGCATGTGTGCCATATGATCAGACGCCTGAAACCGCTCATCTATTTGCTGCCGCTTGTGCTGGCAGCGTGCACGTATAAAGAAGGTATGCTCAAGAGCACGATCGTCTCCTGGGCGCAGGTTTCGCCCTATGGCATCACCATGGCCCTGGCATTTTATTCAGCTTTTTTGCTGATCGAACGCGAGTTTCCGCGTGTGGGCCTGAAGGTTCAGCTCGGCGATTACATTCTGCTCGCAGGTGTCGTCGGTGGCATCGTCGGCGCCAAAATAGCGTATGTGATTGAAATCCGCAATACCCCTGAGTTCATGCAGGGGTCACTGTTTTCGCACCTGTTCTCGGGCGCGGGCCTCACGTGGTACGGTGGCTTTATTCTCGCAAGCAGCGCCATAATTTACATTCTGCGCCGCCACAAGGTCAATATTCTATTCGGTATGGACCTGCTCGCTCCGATGCTGGCGCTCGGTTATGTATTCGGCCGCTCGGGCTGCATCTTTTCAGGTGACGGTTGCTATGGCGGATTATGCACGATGAACTGGCCTGCGCCGTTTTGTATGAGTTTTCCCAATGGTGCTGCGAGCTGGTCTGAGTGGCTGTTAAAGCACAGCGATGGCAATCCGCTCGCAACCGCGATCAATACGCCTTTTTTCGAAAGTGCGTTTTCATTCATTTGTTTTGTTTTTCTGTGGTCGGTGCGCAAGCGCGACTGGCCCCTCGGTGCAAAATTCTTTTTGTATCTTTTTCTGCACGCGCTGTTCCGTTTCTCGATTGAGTTTATACGCCTTAACCCCCGTGACGTCTTCGGGGTCTCGCAGGCGCAGTTCATTTCGATTATTCTGATGATGATTTCTATGGGCTACGTCATTTTCGCTTTTGTGAAGAAGCCTGCGATGCTCAAGAACGGCTGAACATGCCTGCTGTGGCGCGCGATCAGCCAGGGCCCCCAGCGGGTGATAGTCGCGCCGACATTCTGATCGTTTACCGCACCGGGGGTGCGTTTGAAATCGATCAGCGCAACATTGCGGTCATCTCCCGGGTCATCGCGAAGGCGACTCGACCTATCGGTGCAGAGATTTTTTATCACCTGCCCGCGCGTCTGAGCGACTGGGCACAACCCAGCGATGGGGTGCGTTACACCCGCCTGAAGACCGGCGAAATCTGGCCGCTCGCCGAACGCATCACAAAGTACGCCGGCAAAACAATCGTGATATTTGACGCGACGCTGCTGATCGCGTCTCGCGATGTCTGGCACCTCATCGGCTATGCGCAGCAGCATGCGCGCGTCTTGCTGCAACCGCGGTTGCCCGCGCGGTCACCTTTTGAGACGCATCTGGCGTTTGCGCTGCGTGAGGCGCGCCTGCATTTACAGCGTACCATCTGGGGCCGCGTCAGCGACGCTTCGGCGATGTCACTTGTGACGGCGGCGTTTGAGCAACGGGGAGTTCGGGCACAGATATCTTACGCCGAATTGCTTGAATCGGGCGCCGAGGCGGATGTATTTGCGTTCGAAGGCGGCAGCCGTGCAATTTCTGCCCGCACGCGGCCCCGTTACCTCGAAACCTGCGCGCGGACTATCACGGCTTTTCGACGCTGGCAGTCGAGCAAAGCGTTTGCGGCGAGTTACTCGCAACTGACGCCGGTATTTCATGTTGCCCAGATCGCCGTCTACCTCGCGACGCTGATCGCGTTTGTTTCGCCGCAATCAGGCGCAATCATATTGGGCTTTGCGATAGCTGTCACGCCCATCTATTTTTTTGGCAACCTGAACTTACGCCAACCGATACAGGTATTGCGCCGGCTTGCGGCGCGGCTGCTGCTTTATTATATCGGCTGAGACGACGCTGCCCTGGCGATCGCCTGCGCTTCAGAAAAACGCTGCACCGAATCGAGCAAAAGCAAACGGTTGCGCAGCGCAGTCGACGAGATGTCGTAAGAGAAATCGCCGATAGTTTCGTATCGCATTTCATGAAGCGTGGGTGCAGACGCACCTGTGCGCGCAAAGATCACAAACCGGTAACGTGCAACCAGCTCAGAAACCCGGTGCCACCGCGGCATTTTTTCTGCCTGATCGCCCCCGATGACAACCACCGGCTTTTCGCTGCAAAGACCATTCAAGGCTTCGAGCGTCTCGATCGTGAAGTGCGGTGCGGGCAGGCGCTTTTCGAGCACCGACAATAAAACGCGGGCCCTGCTTATTTCATGCCTGAACATCACCCTGAGCAGGTGAAAACGCTCGCGGTAACTGAAGCATTTCTCTGCAGCCCTGAGCGGTGCCTGCGGCGCCGGCATGACGATGACTTTTGTATCAGGCGATTTTTCGAGCAGGTGGCGTACAATCGCGTAATGCCCGGCGTGCGGTGGGTCGAAAGTACCGCCGAAAAAATACGTCATCTTTTCTTTCAGGCACGCACTTCACCTGAACCAAGTGCTACGTAGCGCGTTGTTGTCAGGTCTTTGAGCCCCATCGGCCCGCGCACGTGCAGTTTTCCGGTTGCAATGCCCACTTCGGCGCCAAGACCAAATTCACCGCCGTCGTGAAAGCGGGTCGAGCAATTGACAAATACCGCAGCCGAATCAAGCGAATCGATGAAGCGCTGCGCCAGTGTATAGTCATTGGTAATGATCGCCTCTGAATGTTTTGAACCGTATTGCAGAATATGGTGCACAGCCTCGTCGAGATCGCGTACAGGCCGCACAGAAATAGCCAGGCTCAGGTATTCATGGCCAAAGCCCAGATCGTTCAGAAACGGTTCGGCGGTGACGCCATTTGCCGCCGCGTATGCAATGCCCGCCGAATTGCTGTGAAGCGAAACGCCTTTTTCGGTGAGCGCTTTGAGCAACTCTGCTGCATGCGGCCAGCCGCTGTGAATGAGCAGGCACTCGGCGGCATTGCAGACGCCAGGCCGCTGCGTTTTTGCATTGAGTACTATATCGAGCGCCATTTTCAGTGGCGCATCTTTTTCGATATAAATGTTGCAGACGCCCTTGTCGTGTTTCACCACGGGAATCAGACTGTTTTCGGTGACGAATTGAATCAGCGCTTCGCCCCCTCTGGGTACAACCAGATCTATCTGGCGCACGCAGCGCACGAGATCGACAATCAGCGCCCGCTCGGTCTTTTCAATGAGCTGCACAGATTCGGCTGGCAGGCCCTGCGATTCAAGGGCTTCATGAAAGAGTTTAACCAGCGCGCGGTTGCTGTGAATCGCTTCTTTGCCGCCGCGCAAAATGACTGCATTACCTGATTTGAGGCAGAGTGCGCCGACATCGGTCGTCACATTGGGGCGCGACTCGTAGATCATGGCGACCACGCCTAAAGGCGCCCGCACTTTGGTCAGCCGCACCCCGCTCATGAGCGTGCGCCCTTCAATGACCTCGCCTACCGGGTCTGGTAGTGCTGCAATTTCGACGAGCGCCTTGCTCATCGACTGTAAAACCTTGTCTGAGAGCGTCAGCCGGTCGACGAGACTTGCCTCGAGATTTGCCTCACGGGCATAGGCTATGTCACGCGCATTTTCGGCCTGCAGGTCGGTGCGCCGCTTTGACAGAAGTTCGGCCA
This sequence comes from Spirochaetota bacterium, assembly GCA_029561505.1. Taxonomy (GTDB): domain Bacteria; phylum Spirochaetota; class Leptospiria; order Turneriellales; family Turneriellaceae; genus Turneriella. The sequence continues at coordinate 4,310 of JAKQXK010000415.1, forward strand.
GGTGCGTGAGCACCGCGTTCTTCTGCGCCGTTCTGGCGACGCGCAGGTCTTGCGAAACGTCGAGTGCGTTTTCGGCGATTTTGTGTATATAATCGTTCATAGTCTCTAACTTCGTGCAGGTGGTGAATCCCCCCCACGTGGTTATTCAAATGTTTGCAGGCTTGAATTCAGTTTGCTGAGGTAAATCAAAAATCGACACTGGCGAATGTCTGACACCACAGCCACCCTCAGGGAAAAAATCGTCAAGGCCGGCACCTGGACATTTTTGGCATTCATCTTCATCATCATCGTCTTTTCTTTTGGTATGCCCGACGTTTTGGGAACAAAATCGAAAATTGACGCTTACAACGCCGCCAAAGTTGGCAGTGATTTTCTGACCAAAGGCGAAGTCGCCGAATACCAGAAGCGGCTTGAAGACCGTATGTCGCAAAACATGAAGGGGCTCGACGAGAAAAGCCGCAAGATGTTCGAAGATATGACACGCGGCCGGGCGCTCGATGAAGCTATCGATCGCAAGGTTTTTACGCAGCTGCTGTCGCGCGCAGGGTTTGTACCTGCGAGTTCGACAGAGGCCCGCGTGCTCGCCACTTTCTACAAGAAGCAGTTTTCAGAATATATTGTGAATGGCAAACTCGACACCGAACGCCTGAACGAATTTCTGGGCCAGCGGCGCATGACACTCGACCAGATTGGCCGCAACATGCTGCAGGAATACGGCCCTGCAAAAGCGTATGAAATGCTCCAGGGCGCATCTTACGTTTCTGATTTTGCCGCGCTCGACGAACTGCAGTTTGCATCGATGCAGAATTCTTACCGCATTGTGGCGATCGACGGGGCCACGCGCGACAAAGTACTGCGCGCAAAATTCAACGCAAGCGAAGCTGATATCCAGAATAAGTTCAAGGTCGAATTTCTGAGCAAAGATCCGAAAGCCGTGCTCGATAACTCAAAACGCGAAACCATCAAGGCTTCACTCTACAGCGAAAAGCGCCACGCGCTTGAAAAAGAATTCACGCAAAACCTGACTCAGGCTTCAAAATCTGGCATCGGTCAGGTCGCAGCACTGAGCGGCGGCAAAACGGTAGCGATCGACGATGCAGGCCTCAGCGCCGACCTCGACAGCAAAAAAGGCAAAGACAATGCAAATGTCGCTTTGTCGCCGCTTGCCCAGTCAGATATCTTCATGCGGCAGCGTCTTTCGGCACCGGTGGGTCAGGTCGTGGGTCCCGTGGATGCAGGCGGTTCTGTTTACTTTTTTACCGTCGTGAGCCGAAAGTCCGCAGCGTTGCCGACAGCGGCTGATTACGCAAAGCTGCAGGCTAAAGCCAGCGAAGAAATTGCCAAGGTTAAGAATCTGCCCAAAGATGTCAGCTTTGACAAGACAGTTGAATCTGCAGGAAAATCAAACTACGCGCAGCTCTTAACAGCGGCGCTCGAAATTCATCGCAGCAACATTCGCATCATCCGTTATAACCAGGCTGAAAAGCCCGAATAACCGATTCAGTTTGAATCTCGGCGCTCGTTCGCCTCAATAATAATGAGCGCCAGATCATCACTTTCTTCACCCGACGACGTATAACCTTCGATTCGCTGCCGCAGAAATGCCAGTTGGTCTGGTGCGGCTTTGTCGAGTGACGATTCGACCCAATCGAAGAACTTCTTCTGGCCGAGAATTTTGCCTGATTTGTTGAAAACATCAAAAGCGCCGTCAGAATATAGTATCAGCCGCATTTTACCAGGGGCGAGCGACAACTCAGATTCGTGGTAGTCATTGGCGATGACCCCCAGAAGGCGCTGGCTTTCTTCGAGCTTGAGCAGCCCCTTATCGGTATACAGCAAAGCCGGATGCTGCCCTGCGTTGATATAACGTAACTTTACGCTATCCTCATGAAACGCCATCTGCAATGCAAACAGCGTAATGAACTCATTACCCCTGTAATTTTCGGCCAGATAAGCGTTGAGCCCGCCGAGCGCTTCGCTGAGGCTCACCCGCCGCTCGGCCAATGCCCCTCTGAGGTAGGCGCGCGCAAATGCCACGAGATATCCGCTGGAAATTCCGTGGCCGCTCACGTCACCCAGCAACACCACGAAAGTCTGTGGCTCTATCTGCAACAGGTCGACGTAATCGCCCGTCACGCTTTCATATGCCTGGCTGTAAGACCAGAATTCAAAGTGTTCAAATTTGCGATGGCCGGGTATTACCCGCTTTTGAATTCGCGCATTGTAGGCCAGTTCACGCTCGCGGCGGCGAAGTTTGACGTTTTCAATGAGAAAAAGGTAATTCTGAATCAGCACTTCTGTTTCGCGAATGACCTGCCGCAAAAACCGGACATCTTCGCGGTAAAATGGCATGTTGTCGCGCCGTTCTGAAATCATGATGCCGGCCTTGAATTTGCTCATGCCGATTACCATAAAGGCGCCTTTACCCTGCAAGAAGTCGCGCACCGGCCCGACGAAAGTCTGCGTCATGACCGAATAGCGGCTGCGCGGCACCCAGGTGCGCGCCTGTACCCAGAACGGGTCGTCGTCTGGTAAATAAACAATCTTGTCGCTGTCGCTGTCCCAGTTCGAAAAGAGATCGCGGCTCATCACAACCTTCACCCAGTAGCTACCAAGACCTTCGGTCAGCGAGGCCGCAAGCCTTTCGATAAACTGCACCGCCCTGCCGGGGTTCGCAATCTGTTGCGAACTCTGCAGCAAGAAGTTGTCGAGCACCTTACGCCTCGAACTGCTGTATTGATCGAGCGAAGCCAGAAGCGCGGTGCGCAGCGGATCGATGAGCAGCAAAAACAGGCCGAGCAGCCAGATATGCCCGGCGCGCGTCATTTCGCTCTGGTAGATTTCGCCGAGACTGAAGCCAATTGTGAACCAGTACAAGAAGCCAAAAAAGGCGAAATACATGAAGCGCACGGCAGCGAGGCTGATCGGCACATGAAAGTTGACGAGACCCCACCGCAGGCTGAGCGTCAGAAAGATGATCGGAAAAAACGCAGGCAAGAAAAAGAGTGCGTTGTAATTTACATCGACGCGTACCGGAAAATAATACAGCATAAAGAAAAATGCGGGCGGCATCGCGAC
>JAKQXK010000422.1 GCA_029561505.1 Spirochaetota bacterium
CACGTTCACACACGCATCGACGCGAACTTATCGCGGCCGTAAACAGCCTTTTCAAGAAGACCACCCCTTTTGTGCGAACAGCAAATTTCATCGATCTGGTACACTGTCCGTAAAACTGGCTTTCGCGGTGTTTTTATGCTAGATTATGGCCCGTGGCCGAAAACAAACAATCTCTGATCGTACCGATAAATCAGCTGCTGCCGCCCGAGCTCTTTATTCTGCCGGTGCGGCACCGCCCTGTTTTTCCCGGTATGGTGACGCCGCTTGTCATCGCCGAGGGTAAACTTGCCGAGGCGATCGAGAACGTGCACAAACAAAACCAGTATTTGGGTCTGGTGCTGCAGCACGACGACACGAATACCGAGGTTGGGCCCGACCAGTTGTTCAAAGTAGGTACAGCGGCCAAAATTCTTAAGCGTATCAACCTGCCCGAGGGTGGCATGCACCTGCTTGTCAATTCACTCGAGCGCTTTAAGATCAATTCGTTTTCGCTCAGTTCTCCACACATGCTCGCGAAGGTTGAATACCAGATCGAAGCGACTGAAGTACGCGATAAAGAGCTGATCGCGCTGATGCGCAGCGTGCTCAATCAGGCGAAAGAGATGATGACTGAGAACCCGTACTTTACCGAAGAGATGAAGCTGACGCTCATCAACGTCGAAGAACCTGGCAAGATTGCTGATTTCGTGTGCTCAGTCTTGAACCTTAAGCGTGAGGAGTTTCAAGAGATACTCGAAACTTTCGACATTCGCCGTCGGCTCGAGCGTACGCTGCAATTCTTGGCACGTGAACTCGATCTCGTCAAACTGCAACGCAAGATTCAGGGCAAGGTGAACCAGGGCGTCGAGCACAACCAGCGTGAATATTATCTGCGCGAACAGCTCAAGGCGATCAAGAGCGAGCTGCGCGGGCCTGAAACGCGCGACAAAGACGGTGAATATTACCGCCAGAAAATCGAAGCGGCAAAACTGCCCCCCGAAGCGAACGAGCGCGCGCTCGACGAATGCTCGAAACTCGACTATGTCGACCCGAGTGCGCACGAATATACCGTTATTCGCAACTATCTCGATACGATTCTCGACCTGCCGTGGAACGTGCCCGCAATCGATGCGATTGAACTGCCTTATGCGCGGCAGGTGCTGAACCGCGACCACTTCGGCCTTGACGACGTGAAAACGCGTATTCTCGAATACCTTGCGGTTCGAACGCTCAAAGCCGATGTCAAAGGGTCGATTCTCTGCCTCGTCGGCCCGCCAGGTGTGGGCAAAACTTCGCTCGGGCGTTCGATCGCCGCCGCGATGAAAAAGAAGTTCTTTCGCTTTTCGCTCGGGGGCATGCGCGATGAAGCTGAAATCAAAGGGCATAGGCGAACATACATTGGGGCAATGCCGGGTAAGATTATCCAGGGGCTTAAGAGCACCAAGTCGCGCGACATGGTGCTGATGCTCGACGAGATTGACAAACTCGGGCGCTCATACCATGGCGACCCGGCATCGGCGTTGCTAGAGGTGCTCGACCCGCAGCAGAATTTTGAATTTCGCGATCATTTTCTCGATCTGCCGTTCGATCTCTCGCAAATCACTTTTGTCACGACCGCGAACACGCTCGATTCAATACCCGAACCACTTATCGACCGCATGGAGATTATCAGGTTACCCGGTTATATTCTCGAAGAGAAAATGCAAATTGCCAAAAAATACCTGATAGGTCGCGCAGTCAGCGATTCAGGTCTCAGCAAGAAAAATGCACCCGTCATCACGACGCAGGGTCTGCGCTTTTTGATCGATTCTTATGCGCGCGAATCGGGTGTGCGCCGGCTTGAAAAAGAAATACAAAAGTTATACCGAAAAGCTGCGGCTGCGCATGTAGAAAAAAAGTCGTTTCCTAAATCGTTGGGGCCGAAAGAAATTCCGAAATATCTCGGTAAGCCGGTATTCACCCGCGCCGACGAGTTCACGACGTTGAGCATTGGTTCGGCGCTGGGGCTTGCTTATACCTCGATGGGCGGTGCGACCCTGACGATTGAGTCGCGCAAGTTTCCCGGTCGCGGCCGGGTAAAATTTACGGGGCACATCGGCAAAGTAATGAACGAAAGCGCTGAAATCGCCGTGAGCTATGCGCGCTCTCTTGAAGCAGACGAAAAGTTTTGGACCAAGAATGATATCCACATTCACGTACCCGATGGCGCGACGCCCAAAGACGGGCCTTCTGCCGGCATCACCATAACCACGGCGTTATTGTCACTGTTGCGCCACAAGAAAATTAAAGTGGGTTTTGCAATGACGGGTGAAATTCGGCTTTCGGGTGATGTCTTACCGATCGGCGGTCTGCGCGAGAAAATTGTGGCGGCGCGCCGCGTTGGCATCAAGAAGGTGATTTTTCCGTTTGATAATCTGCGCGACTACGAAGAGCTGCCAAACGATTTGAAAAAGGGAATGAAAGTGTTTCCTGTGAAGCACTACAGCGAAATTGAAAAACTTCTCTTCTGAAAGCACGTCGGTTCAGCCGGCGATAGCCGGCGGCGAATCGCACATCGATGGTGCGATTCCCTGGCAGCGGGTCACCATTGCCCCGATGATGGATATCACCGACCGTCGCTTCAGGCACTTTATGCGGCTGATAAACCCGCATGTGCGCCTCTATACCGAAATGATTGTCTGCCACGCAATTGTACGTGGTGACAGGCAGCGCCTGCTCGAATACGATGCCGACCAACACCCAGTTGTGCTGCAACTGGGCGGTGACGACCCGGCGCTGATGGCCGAAGCAGCGCGTATTGCCGAACAATTTGGTTATGACGGTATCGATATTAATTGCGGCTGCCCAAGCACGCGAGTTGAAAGCGGTAATTTCGGCGTTTGCCTCATGCGTTCGCCGCAGCTCGTTGCAGAAATCGTGGCAGCAGTGAAGCGGGTCGTCAAAATTCCCGTAACGGTGAAATGCCGAATTGGCATTACAGGCGAGTTTTCTGCCGAAACGCTTGCGGCTTTTGCCAGCAGCGTTTTTGATGCAGGCTGCGACCTGTTAACCGTGCATGCGCGCACGGCAACAATCGGCGGTTTGCGCCAGCATGGCGACGATGCCGGGCCGAGCCGGCTCGCCGCGCTCACGCCAAAACAAAACCGTGAGATTCCCCCGTTGCAATACGATGTTGTGTATCAGCTCAAAGAGAGCATGCCCGGCCGTTTGTTCGAGATCAACGGCGGCATCAAGACGAATGCCGCGATTCGCGCGCACCTGCAGAAGGTCGACAGGGTAATGATCGGCAGACTGGCGCATGAAGATCCCTGGTTTTTTTACGCGCCGGCTGAAGGCCGCCCCAAAACGCGGTTGCAGGTTCTCGAATGCATGGCTGATTATGCGGGTCGCCATGAAAAACCAGAGTTATCTGCTTCGCGTTTCTTCGCAAACATGCTGAATCTTTATCATGGTATTGCCGGCGCGCGAAATATCAGGCGTTTTATCAGCGAAGAAGGGCGCCGGCTTTCGCCAGCCGCCGCGATTAAGAAGCTGACTGAGACTCTGGCTGAAGCTGTTTGAAATTGCGTGAATCGCTTTTCTGCGCGAGCCCGTAATCTTCGTTGGGTCGTGGGGCGTGTCGCGGCATTCATTCTTTTTCTGAGCTCAGCGCTGGTGCTTGTTTTGCCGGCAGCTTTGTCAGCAGAAACGCTCTGGTTTCGCTGTAAGGGCGTTGATGTCCGCTCGCGCGCGGTGATATTTACTTGCTCGGGACACGAAGTTCGCCGGGGAAAAAACACAGTTTCGGCTGAGATCGTTTACCGTACCGCCAAGGGCAAAGTTTTTGCGAAAGAGAAAATAAATTATCGCAAAGACAAAGTATCGCCTGATATACTTTTCATCGATGAGCGCGATGGCAGGCGTGAAATGGTCGAACGCGGCGATTCTGTCTTCACTATTGTCACACAAGAGAGCAAGACTGCGGCGCCTGCATTTACTAAAGTTAAGCTGCCAGGTTCTGACTACGCGGCGCTGACGATTCCCGGGTTGCCGGGTTTTTTGACCGAGAATTTTCGCGATAAACCCGTCGACACGCGCATCATCTTCTACTGCGTGTTTCCGCTTGAAAAAAAGTTGCTGAGGCTTAGAGCAACCAACGAAGCGACCATCAAGTACAGAGGGCAAGAAGCCCTCAGGCTGCGTCTGCAGCCCGATAACTTTGTTTATCGCTGGTTTTCAGACCCGGTGCGATTAACGATCAACCGCAAAAGCGGCAGGCTCTTGCGCTATGAGGGGCTGCACTATATCAGAGACCCAAGGTCGGGACACGGCAGCATCGTCGACCTCAGCTTCACCTGGTAAATCTTCAGCGCCTGCGCTTTTTCTTCTTCTTGGGCGCGTCGTCGTCTTCATCTTCGACGAAACTCACGGGCTGATTCGGTTGTTCGAGCACCGTTGGCTGAATGCTGTTCGTGACCGGTATAACATTCAGATTTCTACGGCGTGTGAATATCATGGTGTAAAGCGCCGGCAAAAGCAGCGCCGTCAGCATTGTTGCGATGATTAACCCCCCGATGACAACGCTTGCCAGCGGTTTCTGCACTTCAGAGCCGAGACCCGAGTTAATTGCCATGGGTAAAAAACCTAGACCTGCAACCAACGTCGTGATTACCACGGGCCGAAAGCGGTCGAGCGTGCCTTCGAGCACGAGCTTCTTGACCGACTCACCCGGAAACTTGTCGAGCAGCTCATCGTAGTGGCTGACGAGCACAAGGCTGTTCAAGATCGCGATGCCCATGAGCGCGATGAATCCGACACCGGCTGAGATACTGAAGTTCATGCCGACAACGCTGAGCGTGAGCACACCGCCGACAATTGCGGTCGGTATGCCCATGAATACCAGCAGCGATTGCCGATAGCTGCCAAAATACCGAATCAAGAGCAAGAAGATCGCCGCGAGAGTCAATGGCACAATGATGCCGAGCCGCGTCTTCGCCCGCTGCAGGTTCTTGAACTGCCCCCCCCAGGTAATCTGGTAGAATTCAGGCAGTTTGAGCTCTTTGTTGATCGCAGCCTGTGCATTCTTGACAAAAGTTTCGACGTCGATATCATCGAGGTTGATCGAAAGCGCAGCGTAGCGGCGTCCCTGGCTGCGCGCGATTGTTGAAACCTGCTCGCGCTCTTCGATGTTCGCAACTTTATAGAGCGGCACGCTGCCGCCGGCATCGAGACCCACCGGAATATTGCGTATCTGCTTCACGTCATTGCGCAGCTTCGGGTCGAGCCTCGTGATAATCGGAAATCGATAAGCACCTTCATAAAGATTGCCGATCTTGTGCCCGCTCATTGCCATCTCGACGACTTTGTTTACGTCTTCGAGCGCGAGGCCGTAGTACGATATTGCGTTGTAATTAAGCTCAATATCGAGCACAGGACTCTTTGAAAGCGCAATGATCGGGTCAGACTGTACACTTTCAACGCCCTTGATTTTCTCGATGATCGCCTTGCCCTGCGTTGAAATTTCGAACAGTTTATCAAGATCAAGACCGTAAACGCGCATCGTCACGTCGGCGCGCGAACCTTCGAGCATCTCATTAAAGCGCATTTCGATCGGTTGCGTGCTCGATGCTTCTTGTATTCCGATATTCTTGTCGGCGGCAATTGCGTCGATCATCTCTTTATACAGCGCTTCTTTTGTTATTGTCTTGCCGTTTTTTTTGCGCCATTTCGAAGTATCCTTTTCGAGGATTACAAACGTATCGGAAAAAAACACGCCTGCGGGGTCAGTCGCCGATTGCGGGGTGCCAAACCGGCTATAAACTTCTTTCACCTCAGGAAAACTGGTGATGACGTTGTCTGACTTCTTCTGCATCGCAAGCACAGCGTCGAAGCTCGAGTAGACGGGCCGGCTGAAGTTGATGACCATGTCGCCTTCGTTCAGCTGAGGGATAAAGTCGCCCCCCATTCGAAAAAACAACCCAATCGATATTACGGTCAGCGCCAGGGTGGGCAGTATAATCGGGTAAGGACGATTAAGTGCAAATCTCAGCAGTGGCTCGTAACCCTTAAGTATATATTTCAACAGCAGCGGTGTGCTGTGGTGCGCCCCGTGCTCGCCCGGCTTAACTTTGAGCTTGAAGAACATATAACCCAAAACGGGCATCAGCACAATCGCAAGCAGCAGTGACGCGAACATGGCCAGAAGAACCGTTTGCGCCATCGGGCGAAACATCTTACCTTCTACGCCCTCGAGCGCCAGCAGCGGAATAAACACGCCCATAATGATCAGAAGCGCGGTGATGATCGGCCTCAAGACTTCTAACGAAGATTCGAGTATAAGGTTGCGCTTGCGGTTGCCCTCAAGCGGCAGCGAGTTATCATGCTCTTCCATGCGTCTGATGATATTTTCGAACATCACGACAGAACCATCGACGAGCAGACCGAAGTCGATGGCGCCCAGACTCATAAGGTTTCCCGAAACATTAAAGTAGTTCATGCCAATTACGGCAATAAGCATTGAAATCGGAATCGCGAGCGATACCAGAATGGCCGCGCGCACATTGCCCAGAATCAGCATGAGCACAATCACGACGAAACCCGCACCTTCGGCAAGGTTCTTGAATACGGTCTTGACGGTTGCGTTCACGAGATAATCGCGCGAATAGAGAGTTTTAACCTGCACATCTTGCGGCAAGTCAAGTTCTTTGAATGCCTCACCGATTGCCGCCGCGACGTTGCGGCTATTGGCCCCCGCAAGCATCATGGGCATACCGATCACTGCCTCTTCGCCGCGGTAGGTAGCGCCGCCGAGCGGCTGCGGATGGTGAATCTGTACGTCGCATATCTCGCCGAGTTTAATCGGAGCGCCAAAGAACGAGCGTTTGACGGGTACTTTACGTATCTTGTCGAGATCGGTGACGCGCCCCAGAGTGCGAATAACGATCTGTTTTCCGTCGCGTTGTATATACCCGCCGCCATAGTTTTCGCCGATGGTATTGAGGCGTTCGGCGACCTGTTCGATCGTTAGTCCATATTGTTCGAGCTTCTTGGTGTTGATGTTGACATGAATCTCTTTCGGGTAACCACCGAACGTATCGACGTCGGCGACGCCCTTCACGCCCTTTAGCTGTCGCTTGATCACGTAATCTTGCACCGTGCGTAGGTAGATAAGACGGTTTTTTTCTGGTTTCTTTGCCAGCTCGCTGTCTGGCTTGGCTTCAACCACATAAAAGAATACTTCGCCGAGGCCCGTTGAAAGCGGCGCGAGTTCGGGCACAATACCCGTCGGCAGGCTGTCTTGAACCTGATTCAGGCGCTCGCTGATCTGCTGTCGCGCGAGGTATATGTTGGCGTCTTCTTCGAAGACGATCGTTATGAGCGAAAGGCCGTATTTCGAGATCGAGCGTATCTCTTCGACTTTGGGTATTCCCTGCAGTTCGGTTTCAATTATGTACGTGACGGTCGACTCGACCTTCTGCGGGTCGAGCGCACCCGTCTTGG
>JAKQXK010000454.1 GCA_029561505.1 Spirochaetota bacterium
GTCTCAGTGATCGTCTGTATGCGTTTCGCCTCGCGCGTTATGTTGCCGAGAAATTTGTGCCGGTCTTGTGCAGAAAGGTCACCCTCGAGAATCTCAGAGGCGCCAAGAATGCCCGCGACGGGGCTCTTGAATTCATGCGTCAGCATCTGCACAAAGCTTTCGATGTACTTGCGGCCGTCGAGTTCTGCGCGCATAAGTTCAAATTCACGACCAAGAACCCCGATTTCACTTTTACCGAGGCGTGGTAAGGCTTCATTAGTGCCGCTGCGCAGCCGTTTTACGTAACCGATCAGCAGATCGAGTGGCCGCGTAATCAGGTATGTCACCAGCACGCCGGTGATAACAAATGCAGTGAAAACAATCAGCAGAGTCCACGCAATTTTGTCTTTGGTCGATGCGATCACCTGCTCGAGAGTTACCGCCGGTTTTGCCGCGGTCACGACGCCGACAATGCGGCCGTTCGCTCTGATCGGAGCTGCGATATATTTAATGCTGACGTCGGGGTAACGCTGGTCGTCGCGGCTCGAACGTGCGCCGTAGTGGCCCTTGAGCGTCAGGTACACGTCGTTCCATTTTGAATAGTCGCGGCCGAGACCGAAGCCCGCCGAATCATAGATGACTTTGCCCGTGGCATCGGTCGCATAGATGCGCAGGCTGATCTGTTGTTTTTTTATGCCGAATATTTCTGCATTGACGTGGCGGCTGAGCGCAGAGGTGATTATCTTCTGCAAAGCCTGCACTTTTGGTTGCGGCGAGCCTGCTGATTCGCTTTCAACGCTGGCAGCAAGAATGTGCGCCGTCTCTGCCAGACCGTCTTCAAGAATCTGGAAATAACGAAACTTAACGTCGTCACGCAGCCAGTTGCCCAGAAAGTAGAAAGCAGCGCCTGCGGTGAGCAGTAACGCGAGCAGCAAGCGCGTGCGTATCTTCACCAGTTTTCCCTCAACGAATAGCCAAAGCCGCGCTGGGTTTCTATGGCTTCGATACCGGGTCTTATTTTTCTGAGTTTTGCGCGAATGCCCTTGATGTGGGCGTCGATGGTGCGGTCGAATGGGGCGCTGTTCGCTCCCATTGCGTTGTCGATGAGTTGGTCGCGGCTGAACACCCAGCCGGGGCGACGTGCCAGTGTGCAGAGAATAAAATATTCATATTTCGAGAGTTCGAGTTTTTCGCCGAAATATTCGACGCGGCTGCGCTTTTCGTCGATCACGAGCGGTGTCACCTCGCGCGCAGGCGCCGTTGTGTCTGCGCGCGTTTCTGTGCGGCGCAGAATCGCCTTCACGCGCGCCACGAGTTCGCGCAGGCTGAAGGGTTTCATCAGGTAGTCGTCGCCGCCGATTTCGAGTGCGACGATGCGGTCTATTTCTTCTTGTCTGGCGCTTAAGAATAAAACTGGCTGATTGCCCGCTTTGCGTATTGCGCGGCAAACGTCAAACCCCGTCATGTCGGGCAAATTAATGTCGAGAATGAAAAAATCCGGCTGCTCAACGGGAAGGGCTGAAATCGCGTCGCCGCCCTTCGACACCCATTTTACGGTAAAGTGTTCTTGTTCGAGCGCAAAAATAATGTTCTCGGCAATCGGCCGTTCGTCTTCGACGAGTAAAATTCTGCCCGGCGCCACTGCGTGCATATCTGCAAAAGCGTGCAGGGGAGTGAAGTGTTTTCATAAAGTATCACCGCAGATTTTCACACAATTTTCACACAACCTTCATCAAACCGGCACCCGCAGGGCCTATGTTACCCCCGTTAGCTGCCGGTCGCAGTGATGATGCAGATGCGTATTCGCGGCTCTGCCGCGAATACGCATCTGCCAAACAACAATCGGCCAGCAAACGGAGGTAACAAATGAGAAGAAGTAAATTGAGTACACAAATTCTGTGGGTCGGATTAATCACCATTCTGCTCACTGTAATTGCGACGATGATTCTACCGCTGGTGCGCGAACGCAGCCTGCGGCGTCAGAAGGTGCTTGCAGACATGACGCGCATCTGGGGGCAACCGCATCTGATATCGGGCCCCGTTGCGTATGGCGCTGGTGGTGCGGTCGAGATACAGAAATTCAAAATTGACGGCGATATCAAAACCAGTCTACGGCGCAAGGGCATCTACCGTTTCCCGTTCTACAGCGCGAAGCTCGATATGACGGGTAAACTCGCGGCGTCGGCCGGCCGTGTCGTGGTGCTTTCGCGTTCGCGCCTGCAGATCGATTCAGCCTCGCTGGGTAAACGCGCGGTGTTTTTCGGTGAGCAGAATGAAAGCGGCGTATATACCTATCGCGCGAACGTCGCCGGTCAAAGCGGTGACGAACTGAAAATTTCGCTGAGCTGCGAAGGCCTGCAGAGTCTCTCATTCGCGCCGACAACTGTCGCCGCCGAAGTGCGTCTGAAATCTGATTGGAACGACCCGGGCTTTTTCGGTGATTTTCTGCCGGCAGAATATGATATTAGCAAAAGCGGATTTAACGCGTTATGGAAGTTGCATCTGCCGCGCTACAAAGCACCCGACGAAAAATACCTGCACTTGCCTTCAGCGACAGAACCCGAGGCTGACGCGACCGATTCTGTCACCCAGCGCAGAAGCGAAGTTGCCACCGCGACCGCCGTGCAGCCCGTTCCGGGGCGGTATGGTGTGAATTTCTACCAACCGGTAGATATTTACCAGGCGACCGAAAGGTCGGTAAAATATGCAATTCTCTTTATTGCACTGACCTTTCTGACCCTGGTGCTGTTTGAAACAATCAGCAGCGCAGAGATACATCCGATGCAATATCTGATGGCCGGCTCGGCGCTCGTGATCTTTTATCTCCTTTTGCTCGCGCTGGCCGAATATACCGGCTTCACGATAGCCTACATCGCAGCAGCCGGGGCAAATGTCTTGCTGCTGGCGAAATACAGCGGCAGCTTTCTATTGAACCGCCGGCATTCTATTGCCTTTGCTTCGGTCATTACTTTGCTCTATTCGCTGTTATATGTGATTCTGCAACTCGAAGAATTTGCGCTGATTGCGGGGGCTTCGACGCTGTTTCTGGCGCTGGCGGCCACCATGTATCTGACGCGCAAACTCGATTGGTACGGCCCCAAGTAGTGAATCGCGCACGTTCTGCGCGCAGAACGTGCGCTAAATTTATTTTTTGGGTTTGGCGATTGATCGCACCAGCGGCAATTTGCCCGCTATGAAAAGGCTTGCCGGGCAATAATCTCAGATCAGTGCGTAGCTATGGGCCGAGCCCAGGGCTACGCTTTAAATATAGTCCTTTAGGGCCATACTACTCAGGCCTTAAAGAGCTTTTATTTCAAGTCACATGTTCGGTTAGTAGGGCGAGCCGTCTTTGTGCGTAAATCGCCAGTTGCCAGGGCCTTCAAAATTTGCCATGAGATCGTTATCGGGGTATAAGACGGCATCGCCAGCGCTCCGGTCGCCTATTTCGAGATAAACAGCGTCGGTTTTTTCGCGATTGATTAGGTTGTGTGCGTTTCCGTTTCCATGAAGAAATCCCGCGCACATACCCGGACTGAGTTGCGTTTCACCTTCATTAGTCACCAGCACGGGATTTCCCGAAACAATATAGATAAACTCATCTTGTGTTGCATGTGCATGCCGTAGCGCAGACATGCCACCAGGTTGAATTGTTGTCAAGTTCACTCCGAAGTTTGTCAGGCCAAAAAGATCGCCCAGCACTCGCTTTTCGCGCAGCGCCATCATTGCTGCAAAAGGAGCCGGGTATATGGATTTTTTTTGGCGCGCTTCAATTTTTCCAGCGTTCACAGCGATTGGTTTTTCCATAGTCAAGACATGGCTAGACAAAAATAAATGCTGGCGCATTGCGGTCAAAATCTCATAGATCAAAAAGAAGCCAACCGAAGCTAACGCCAATATAACGGATAACAAAGTCAGCTTGCGTTCTTTCAGGTCGCCGGTATGCTCGAAAGCGAATGCGCAGAGTGCGACGGTGCCGGCCGCGATGAGAAATAGACGAAATGCCGTATCGAAAAATTTTCT
>JAKQXK010000473.1 GCA_029561505.1 Spirochaetota bacterium
CTATATCGCCAGACCTCCCCTTTATCTGGTTTCGCATGGCAAAGAGAAGTTTTATGCCTATTCAGACGAAGAGAAGAACAAGATCATCAAGGGCTTCAAACCCGAATCAAAGTACGTGATACAGCGTTACAAAGGTTTGGGTGAAATGAATCCCGAGCAGCTTTGGGAAACCACGATGGACCCAGCTCGCCGGGTGCTAATGCAGGTATCGGTCGACGACGCTGTCATTGCCGATGAAACCTTCATAATTCTCATGGGCGACGAGGTCGAACCCCGCCGCAAGTTCATCGAAGACAACGCGAAAAAAGTAGAAGAGTTAGATTTATAGATCAGAATTCTGCTGCTTTGCAGCAGAATTCTGATTCATGTCTATTTGATGCCGGCGCGAACGTAGTTTCTGAGGTGCGACCCGACGCCACCCATGTGCTTGGTAATGACCTCGTTCAGCTCAGCGAGTGCTTTCTGGTTTGCTTCGGGCAGAACATTGCCATCTGAGAACCCCTTTAGCAGGTTTGATTCGTCAATCAGCGTATCGACGCTGTCAGAAACGTCATAGCTCTCGTCTGTAAGCTTCTTGATGATGTAGTTCGAATCGAACGGACCATAACTCTGGTCTTTATCGATGGCTGTCACAGCCTTTAACATTGGGTGTTCCAGGTTGTTGGCGCGGTAGGCTTCGGCCAGAACACTGTAATGGTATTCTTCGATTTGCGTGTGGCGCGCCGTGATGCGGTCGATGGCGTCATTTTTCGCGCCGTCGAAGCCGATCATAGCTTTGGTGTTGATCCACAGCATACCCATAGTGCCATAGTTGGGCAGCACGCGCGCATGGTAAGGTTGCGTCAGGTCGCCGACATAGTGCAGACCCCAGCCGAGAAACCGGTAACCCCAATAGGGGTGGCCGGTTTTGAAGGCGTACCGGGCAAGGTTTAGAAATTGATGAACGCGGTATTGAGGGTACGTGCGCTTGAGAAACCCCGCTGCAAGAAAGATGATACCCGATTCGTGGTAATAGCCGATGTGAAACGGCGCCTGCGTTCCGTAATACAGCTTCGGGTTGCCAAACGATTGCTTGCCAAACCCATATTGTTTGCCGAATTCTGAGTCGTTATCTTCGAAGAGGTTGATATCAAGACCAAAATCGGGTTCGTCGCCTGCGGTTGCCACAACCTCAACGGGCGACACTGCCTGGCCGATTTTAACGTCGTAAAAGTTGTATTTGCGCTTGAGGTCTTTCTCGCCAAAAATACTGACGGTATTCGGGTCTGATTTTTTTCCGGCGAGCGGCTGGCCCGGCACTTGCTGCAAGAAATAACCAAGCGGCGTGCCCGGGTTTACCCTCAACGCCCGCAAAAAATTTGCGCGAATGTTCGAAGAGTCACCACCCTTAAACGCCAGCGCTTCAGGCAGCGGGGCCGCCTTCGGAAAAGCCTCTTTGGCCTCTGCCTCTATTTGCGCCATGGCGGCTGCGAGACCGGCCTGTTCTTTGAGCAGAAAATCTTCGAGTTTTTCAACTTTGACCTTCGGCGCCGACGCGAGCTCTGGCAGCGCTTCAAGCGCCGCACGGTTAAATAGATAGTGGTTCGACCAGGCATAGGCCGATTGCGTTATCATGAGAAAGGCGGCAACCAGGGCCACCAGCGCAGAGATTTGTTTCATGGCTCACCTCTCATCACATGAGGCGGGAGGTCAAGAGAAAGTGAAGGGTTAGGTCCGTTTGGCTATATCAGTCCTTTTTCCCTTAAATAGTCCGGAAACTTCACCAGGTTCTCCATCGGTGAAAACCAGCCATGCTCAGCCCCTTCATTGAACCGAACGCCGAACACAGTTGTGCCGAGTGAACCCTGCGCAAAACGCACTGAGGCCTCGGGCGTCATCGTTAGAAACAGGGCGTTGCCCTCAGGGTCGAGGTTCTGGTTACGTTTGGCATACGCGCGCAGTTTCTCTGTATCGGTGAACACCAGATACCATACCTTGCCGTCGATCATTTGCGCCGAGGGGGATTTATTGACGAAACTCGTCATCGTCATGAGAAAGTTCCATTCGGGCAGTTTAAACAGGGCTGACCACAGTTTGTCGCCGTTCTCAATATTCACGGTGCCATCTTCGCGAAAGGTGTCTTTTGCAAGTTTAACAAAGTCAGATTTTTCCATAGTATAATATCGACATAGCCTGCGGCTATGTCGATATTATACTATGACTTCTAATCTTGCCGCTCAGGGAGAGTACTTTGAAAGCCGGCAGTATGCTGAAGAAAGCCATCCGCTCAGAAACGAATTTCAGCGCGACCGCGACCGGGTTGTGCACTCCAAATATTTTCGGCGGCTCGAATATAAGACGCAGGTTTTCGTGAATCATTTGGGAGACAACTTTCGAACCCGCCTCACGCACTCGATTGAGGTTGCGCAGATCGCCCGAACGGTAGCGCGCGTGCTCGGCCTCAATGAAGATCTGACCGAAACGGTTGCTCTTGCACACGACATGGGCCACCCGCCATTTGGTCATGCGGGCGAACGCGCGCTACACGAGAAAATGCGCGACCGAGGTGGCTTTGACCACAACGAGCAGACCCTGCGCATTGTTACCACTCTCGAAGAGCGGTACCCGAATTTTTCAGGGCTGAACCTGACCCGCGGCACGCTCGCGAGTCTGCAAAAGCACAGCAGTTTGCCTAAAGACGCGGCTGGCAACGTTTCGCATGGCCATTGCCTCGAGGCAATGATCGTCGATACCTGCGATGAGATTGCCTACAATAACCATGATATCGACGACGGTCTGGAGAGCGGACATCTGACCTTACAGCAGCTGAACGCAGTTAATCTCTGGCGCGAAAACTTTGAAGACGTCGCCCGCCAGTATCCGGCGATCAAGCCGAAAATTCAGATTCGGGCAACGATTCGCCAGATTATTAACAGCATGGTCTCTAATCTCATTGAAACATCGCGGCAGAATATCGCAGCTTCAGGTCTGCAATCGCTTGCAGAAGTGCTGCAATACACTGCAGACGACGCGGCCAAACCCCTCGTCGCCTTTTCAGACACAATGGATCAACAGGTTAAAGAGTTGAAACAATTTCTATTTCGCAATCTCTACCGACACGCAGACGTGGTGCGCATGAATGAACGCGCAAACCATATCATCTCGCGTATTTTCGATTTCGTCATCAAAGACCCGAAAATGCTGCCGGGCGACTACTTTGAGCGCATCGAACTCATGGGTGTAGAGCGCGTGGTCGCCGATTTTATTGCGGGCATGACAGATCGTTACGCTCTGCACTGGAATACAGAAATTCTCGGTGCTCACGCCCATTAAGAATCAGGCACTGCCTGGTAAGGTGAATCTCAGGGCAATTCGACGCGCCGAAAGGCTATAACAGATAGGCGATCTTCACAGCGGTTGCTGCGAAGATCGCCTATCTGTTATAGCCTTTCGGCGCGTCGAA
>JAKQXK010000484.1 GCA_029561505.1 Spirochaetota bacterium
GATCTCCGAGAGGTCTGCTGGTATAAAGCACACACCTTTCTCATAACGTGCCTGTCCAGGCCAGTTACAGAACAGGATATCGGTCTTGTCAGCCGGAGAATTGGTGTCGAACTGTTGCAACGCCATTATGATATTCACGAAGCCTTCTTGAGGGCAATCATTTTCGTGAGGCGTTCGCTGACGCGCGCTTTGCCCAATAGGTTCAGATAAACAGGTAATTCGAGGCCCTCAAGCCTGCCGGTGGCCGCGAGGCGCACGCCCATAAAAAGAGGTTTGCCCTTGAGCCCGGTCTCTTTGCCGACAGCGTTGATCGCTTCTTTTACGGCAGCCTGTTCGAGAGTGTCTGTCGCTTCGCCCATTTGCTCTATTTGACGCAGCATTGCTTCGGCCAGCAACGAAAAATTTTCTGCGGCAAAGTATTCCGATGTGACATAATTTTCGCGCGCGGGTGTAAACGGCAAATAGAAGTCGGCGAGATATTGTTTAATCTGCCCGAGCGTATCGAGATACACCCTTAGCGATAGCAAAATGCCCTTCAGGCGTTCGTTATCCGCATTGCATTCAGCTGCGGGCACCACGCCCGTCGCGGCAACAAAGGGAAGAATCTCGGCGATAAAGTCGTCGTCGGGGGTTGCACGAATGTGCTGGTTCGAAAGCCAGTTAAGTTTTGATTTGGGAAAAAGGTAGGTCTCGAGCTCGGCGATCGAAGCCTGCGCCAGATCGACCTCTGCCGCTTTTGCGAGATCGAATACGTCGAACATCGCCGGAGACTTACTGCAGCGCGAAACATCAAAAATGGATTTCTGTTCGGCGATCGACATGTATTCGCGCCCGTCGGGAGAAGACCAGCCGAGCAGTGCCATGTAATTGTTGAAGGCGCGCGCCGTGTAACCGAGATCGCGAAACGCAGTGATTGGCGTTGCCCCGTGGCGCTTCGATAGTTTCTTGTGGTCAGAGCCGACAATTTCGCTCACATGCGCCCATGCGGGCACCTTCCACCCGAAGGCTTCGTAAACGAGAACCTGGCGCGGTGTGTTTGAGAGATGCCCCACGCCGCGAATCACATGCGTGATATCCATCAGGTGGTCGTCGACCACAACCGCATAGTTGTACGACGCGAAACCGTCTGATTTGACGATGATAAAATCACCGATCAGCGCGGTGTCAAAGCGCACCGTACCTTGCACCATGTCTTCGACCACAACTTCTTTTGCCGGCGTGCGAAACCGCAAAGTGTGAGCCAGACCCTGCGCTGTTTTCTCTGCGACCTCGTCGGCGGTCAGCGCCCGGCATTTACCGTCGTAGACGTACGGCAAACCCATTGCTTCGCGCTGCTTCTTTTTGCGGTCGAGTTCGTCTGCTGTGCAAAAGCAAGGGTATGCTTTTTTCTCGGCGATCAATTTCTCACCATACTCTTTATAAAGCCCGAGTCGTTCTGATTGTTTATACGGGCCATGCGGACCACCAACTTCAGGGCCTTCATCCCATTCATAGCCGAGCCACTTGAGTGAATCGATTACCTGGTGGTAACTCTGTTCGGTCGAGCGCGCCTGATCAGTATCTTCAATGCGCAAAATGAACTTCCCTTTCTGCGAGCGCGCATAAAGGTAGTTAAAAAGCGCGGTACGCGCGCCACCGACATGTAAATAGCCGGTAGGTGAGGGTGCGAAACGGGTGCGGATTTCTGACATATACGTTTATTTTTCTTTTGACCCATGGCATTTCTTCGAAATGCCATGGGTCGTATAGTGGTTTACGACATGTCTCATGCGCCGCCGATGAGCGAGATTCTGCCACCCGGCAGACCACCGATACATGAAGCGAGATCTGCAGCGGTTCCAAAATCAGGTCTTCGACGTGCTCGTGCTCGGCGGCGGCGTCAGCGGCGCTTCAATCGCCTGGGATGCCGTCTTGCGCGGCTTGTCTGTGGCGCTGATCGAACGCGCCGATTTTGGCCATGCCACCTCTGCATCCACCTCGAAGCTCATTCACGGTGGCCTCAGATACCTTGCGCAAGGCGACATACCTGTCGTGCGCGAGTCGCTGCGCGAACGCCGCTACCTTGAAATTAATATGCCGCATCAGGTTTTTCCGATGCCGTTTCTGATGCCGTTCTACGACTTTACGCCCACCCCGCGCTGGATGCTCGGCGTCGGGCTAACCTTATACGACGCGCTTGCATGGGATAGAAATTACATCGATGACCCCGACAAGCACCTCGACGGCAAGCGCTGGCTGACGCGCGAGAAAGCGCTGCAGATTGAGCCCGGCCTCAACCCCAACGGCCTCAGGGGGGCGTACCACTATTACGACGCGCTCAACAGGCATCCGAACCGCTCGAATCTTGAGTACGTGCTTTCTGCTGCGGCGCGCGGAGCTCAGGTAGCAAACTACGTTGCATGTTCAGATTTCATCATTGAAGAAACGGCAGCGGGCAAAAAGGTTTCTGGCGTGATCGCCGAAGACCGCATCAGCGGAAAACAGTTTCCCGTTCGGGCGCGCGTGACGGTCAACGCGACGGGCCCCTGGGGCGATGTTGTGCTTTCGAAGTTGAACCGCAACCCCGAGCACAAACTTGTGCGCTCGAAGGGCATACATTTGTTGTTTCCCCGTTTTCACAAGAATGCCACTATCGGTATCGAGACGCGCGATAAGCACCATCTGTTTCTGATTCCGTGGGGCAAGTATTCACTTCTGGGCACGACCGATACCGAATACAAAGGTGACCCCGACGACCTCAGCGTCACGCGCGACGATGCTGAAAATTTTCTGAGGCAGTACAACGAGTATTTTCCGCAAAAGAAGGCGCTTGGCGACGTCGTCAATTCATACGCCGGTTTGAGGCCGCTCGTCGCCGAAAGTTCTGTTACCTCAACCTACAAGGCGTCGCGCCGGCATGAAATTGTGTATCACAAGAAGACCGAGAACGTCGACGGGCTCGTCTCCGTTTTCGGCGGCAAGTGGACAACTTCGCGCGCACTCGCAGAACAGACTGTCGACCTGATCGAACGGAAATTCGGGTTTCCCAGAAGGCGTTCGGTTTCGCACAAGATGCCCGTTGTCGGTGGGGCTGTGGGGCCGCGCCTCGCGACCTTTATCGCCGAAGCGCACGCCCGGTGGGACAAAGTTTTTGCGCCACAGCTCATCGACCATTTAATCGAGATTTATGGTGCGCTCTACGAGCGCGTGCTCGATTACGTGATCAAAGACAAATCGATGCTGCGCCCGATAGAAAACGAGTATCCTTTCATCTTCGCTGAAATCTGTTATGCAGTCGAACAAGAGATGGCTTTGACGCTGACTGATTTTCTGAAGCGGCGCTGCGGCCTCGGCAACATGGGCTATATCTCTGACTCGGCATTGTCAGCGGTCGCGTCGCTGATGGGCGATCTCTTACGCTGGGACAGCACGCGCCGCCGCGAAGAGATCGCGAATTTCAAGAAATCGCGTGCTATCATCGGTTAGCAGGCTCGTACAGCGGGCACGCCCGGGTTGAAACAATGCAACGCTATTCTGAACTCGAAGCTTTTTTGCAAACCGAGCGCATAACCTATGAGCGCGGCGCTGTTCTCAAAGAATACACGACCTTTCGATTAGGCGGGCCGGCTGAGTTTTTCGTGCAGCCCGACCATGCAGACAAGCTCGCAGCATTGCAGAAATGGCTGAGCGCAGCAGGGCTGCCTGTGTTTCTACTCGGCGGGGGCTCGAATCTGCTGATTTCAGACGAGGGCTTTGCGGGTGTCGTGATACATCCGCAGTTTGGTGAAGAACCGCGCATTCTGCATGAGTCATCTGAACGCCTGCAAGTTTACGTACCTGCAAGCGCGCGCGCGCCGCTCGCGGGCAAAAAGATTTCGGCCCTCGGGTTTACGGGCCTTGAATTTCTGACGACGATTCCCGGACACTTCGGCGGTTCAGTGATTCAGAACGCCGGCTGTTATGGTCATGAGCTCAAAGACTCACTGCTGAGCGTAGAGCTCGCCCATGCCGGTGAGGTCACGACACTCGCAAATTCTCAATGTGCATTCCGTTACCGGGACAGTC
>JAKQXK010000494.1 GCA_029561505.1 Spirochaetota bacterium
AGTCGAGGCTTGATTGCAGCTGGTAAAGACTGCGCTTCGCAAGATCTTCTGCGTCGCATTTTGTGATCACAAATGCCTGCGGAACTTCCATGATGCCCGATTTCATGAACTGGATATGGTCGCCGCTAAATGGTTGCAGCGCGAGCAGCGTGACGTCGGCGAGGCGCGCAATTTCGATTTCGCTCTGACCGACGCCGACAGATTCGATCAGCACGAGATCAAAGAGCGAGCGCAGCACTCGGCAAACCCTGTAAGTGTTGCGGCCAATGCCGCCTAGGTCGAGATCTGAGGCCTGCGAGCGAAAGTAGGTACGCACATCGTCACCGAAGTTCACCCGCGTGCGGTCGCCGAGCAGCGAACCACCTGAGACCGGGCTCGATGGGTCGACGGCCACGACCGCGATTCGGCTCTCAGGCCTTGCTATAAGCAGAGCTTCGACCAGATGCTGAATGAGCGTCGACTTACCCGCACCCGGCGCGCCAGTTAGCCCGACGAGCAGGCCGCGTTTTGTCGCACTTTCGGCCAATTGCTTCTCGAGCCCGACGCAAGCCTGTTGGTCGCTCAGACGGCCCGATTCAAAGTACGAAATCAATTTCGCGATCGAGAACGTATCGCCGGCGCGCGCGGCTGGCAAAAGCTCAGACATCGGTTACCACCTTGCGCCGCTTGAGCGTCAAGAGGCCAACGCCAGCGATAACGAGCACCGTGCCAATCGTCTGTGTCGTCGAAATCACCTCGCCCAGCACTGAATAGGCAAGATAGATCGTCATCACCGGCCCGAGCGTACTGACAATTGCAGCGCGGTTCGACCCGATGAGCGCGATGCCTTGCGCTACGAACAGTGAGGGCAACACGGTGCAGAAAACGGCCATGCCGGCTGTGAGATAATAAACCTCGTTGGGGTACCCGAGCAACTTTTCACCTGCCACCAGGCCGTGTATAATGATGGCGACCGCCGATATCAAAATCGCAAAACTTGTAAAAACCAGAGGCGAATAGTGCCTCGAGAGCTTTTCTGTGGCGACGAGGTAGATCGCGTAGGTAATCGCGGCGAACACAACATAGGTTGCGCCTATTTGCACCCGATCGCCCCCGAGCGTGGCTTCGCTATGGTAAGAGATACCGATGCCGACATAAGTAATCAGCAGTGCGGCAATCTCGCGCCGACCCGCACGGTTCTTTAGCCACAGCAGTGAAATGATCAGCACGAGAGTGGGATATATAAAGAGCAGAAGCCGCTCAAAACTTGCAGAAACATATTCGAGCCCCACAAAATCGAACCAGCTTGCGAGATAATAGCCGAAAAGACCCACGATGCCGATCAGGTACCAGTCTTTGCGAAATCCGCGTTTTTGTTCATGCGTTTGCTGGCGAAAATACCAGCCAAAAATGACCGCATAGATTGGCATCGCAAATAGCATGCGCAGCGTCAGCGTCGCAAACCCGGTCACGCCATAGCGATAAGCGAGCTTGGCGAGAATCGCCTTCGCAGAGAAGCCCGCTGCGCCGATAATCGTGAACAGCAGCCCGGCGATAAATCTTTTGTCGCGCGGTAAAACCTCAGCCGTCAAGCCTGAGATCCTTTCGGGTGAGCACGCCTTCGAAGAACGGCGTGTCGTTTACGCGAATGTCGCGAATAGCACCGCGCACCATGTCGATCGAGATGTTGTGCTGCTGCATGAGTTTCTTGTTGAGTGAAATCTGGCCAACAGTCATGAAGTGCACGAGCGAATCGTTCGCCGCAACTTCAGGTGGCAGCAGCTTGTCGATTTCTGCCATAACCTCTTCGACGGTGAGGCGCAGGCCCCCTGAAATTTCTGACAGCGGCGCGATTCCGTGGTCGGCGCTGAGCACGAACACAAAGTCTTTGCCGTAGTGCTTTTCAAGAAACTCAACCATTTTGCCGATTTGCGTATCGATTTCTTTCAGCGTATCGCGCGCCTGCAGAGACTCAAAGCCGAAATGGTGACCCACAGCATCGGCCGATTTAAAAGAGACGTAAACGAGGTCTGTGAAGCCGTCGTTGTGTTTCTTAGCGCCGATAATCTGCTCGCTGATTACCGCGCGCACAAGTTCACCTTCGAGCTGTGTTTCGGCGGGAGTCGACATCATGACACCCCAGTTTTCGAGCGCGGCTTTGGTATCGCGAATCTTGTAACCTTCAAAACCCTGCGGATAATATTTTGCATAGTTGAGCAGCACGTCGCTCGCTTTGGCTACCGCCGGCAGAGAAAAATAGCGCGTGTCGGTAATCCATTTAGATTTGGTTGCGTCGAGCCAGTAGACGAAATTACCCTGGCGCACTGCGGTCGTAAGGCCGTTACCATTTGCCGCTGTGCCGTTGGCGGCAAGCCATTCGGCGCCATGGCCTGCCATACCGACTGCAGCACGCAGCGCGTAAGATTGAGCGACAATCACGCTCTTGCCGGCATTCGTGACGTTCAGAATATCGGCGAGTGATTCGCTCTTCAAGTCGAGAGTTGAAACTTTAGTCTCGTCTTTCGTCGCATAAATTTCAGCCTTGTTGAGCTTTTGCGCGCCGGCTTTTTTTTCCATTGAGAAGAACGTGTTGCCAATGACAGAACTTTTTACCGGGTAGGCGCCCGTGCCAATAGCCATATGCCCCACGGCCGTGTGCGCGTCGAGGTGGCCAACATGCGCATCGCTGAAGTTTGCCGACTTCGCCATCAATTGGTGAATATTCGGCGCCACTTCTTTGTGCAGGCGCAAGAGATTCATGCCCCCCTGATCAATGACTGCGACGAACACAATAGCAGGCTTTGCCGATTGTTGCTTCACAATCGGCAACGGCTGCGTTTCGACGCCGTTTGGGTTGCGCACCTGCAGCAACGCGGCCAGCGTTGGCGCGATGTGCTGCTGGTTGACGCGCTGACCGTAGTCGCGCGCGTCGATGCCTTTGCCATAAAACACGAGCGGTATTGAGGTATCGTATTCATGCGCTGTGGAGTGTGAAATGCGCCCTACGCGCAAGACGACCTCGCCGTTTTCTTCTTTGTACTGGTATTCAGGGTTCTTCTGCAAGTCGGCAAGCGTTCGGCCATACTTTGCCAGCTCGGCGATCAGCTGCTCTTTGGCAAATCGCGCGATCGCGGTTTTTTTCATCCAGCTTGATTCGAGTAGCGCGTATTTTTTCGGCACCAGATAGAGGTCGATGTCGCTGCGCGCAGAGCGCTTGTAGAGTTCAGCCCAGGGCGCTTCGCTTTTTTTGCAGGCTGTCGGCCCCAAAAACAACGCTGTCACAAGCAGCAGCGCGACCGAGAACGAGACTGAAGATTCGGAAATGCCCCCTTGGCTTATTGCCTTTCGTGAGTCAGCGTCTGCGAACATGACTGCCATGTTTGCCGGCGAGGGCATGACGCAAACTTTTTTCAACAAACGCGCCCAGAATTTTCGCAAGCTGCTCCGCGGCCGAAATCTGAACATTGTGGCCGCTTTTGGGTAGCACCACAAGCTCGGGTTTAGCAAAATGGGGATTTATGGCGTGCGCGTGGCTTGCCGGCGTGAGCACATCACGCTCGCCATAAACGAGCAACAAAGGCAGTTTCAGGCGACCTTCAGGCCAGAGCACCTTACCGGTTAGAAATGCTCGCATGTAGGCGCGTGAATTCGCAATGCTGAGCGTATGGTTTTTGATTGCACCATATGCGAGTTTGCCCGGTTGCAGCAACTTTGGCATGCCGCCATAAAGATGCAGGCGGTCGCCATAAGGGAAAAGGGCGAGCAACGCCTGAATACGATAGTATATACCAGCCAAGAACGCCGGTACCCAAAGCGCGTGCTTGAGCCGCTTCACGTAAGGTGCATAGTCGTCGACGGCAGAGATCGCGACGACCGCGTCGAGCACCACATTCTGCCGCGCGGCAACGTCGAGCGTCGCGAAGGCTCCGTACGAATGGCCGACCAATACAACTTTTTTCAGGCGGTAAGTTTTTCGCGCGTGTTCGATAAAACCTTCGATGAGCTGCGCGTTGGTCGCTATCGAAAATTGCGGTGAAACGTCGTCGCTGAGCCCATGACCCGGCAGGTCTGGCATAAAGAGTTTGAAACCCGGTTTCAGATTTCTGGCGAGAGCTATCCAAGCTTCTGAACCTGTCTGGTACCAGCCGTGAATAAAGACGAGGCCAGTCGACCCCGCGCCGGTTGTCCGGTAATAAACTGAAGTTTCGCCGCTCTCAAAGTAAGGCATTCAGGTTGTATTGTCTGCGCGAGACTGCCCGAATAGGATGTTTTTCGGGAAGGTTGCTCTTGAAAATTATTGCCGCGAAAAAGAATCGGACTGTTGTGACCGGCCCTCAGGGCAAAGGAGTTAACACGAATGAAAAAGATGAAAGCTTTAGTGCTGGCAACAACCATGGCATTTTTCGGCACACAGGTTTGGGCAGACGAATGTGCAACCCTCGATCACGACATTCAAGAGATGAATCTTGCGATCAGCCACATTAAAGAACACGGCGAAATCTCGAAAGAAGACGCGAAAGAAGCCGCCCGCGATCTGAAACAAACGAAAAAAGATCTTAAGGCTGTTATCGCCTCAGGTGAAGCCGATGCAGAAGAAGCGGCAATGGCTCAGCGCGCGATCGACGGTATCGACGAGTGCGTCAAGGGCCTCAGAAAAAATGATATGTCACGCGTCGTTGGCGGTATGGAACAGATCGTTTCTGTAATGCAAGAATACCGCACGCATGCGCACTGCGGCGAAGCAAGCCACTAAACGCGCCTAAACGCCCACGCGAGACTCTTGCCCATCTCGAGGGCTCGCTCGCGGTACGTCGCAGCCTGCTGCGGCGTGCCGTCAGAAATTTTGGGGTCTTCAAACGGCAGCGAAATTCTCTTTTCTGCACCCGGCACAAACGGGCAACCCGCATCGGCCGATGAGCACACCATAATCGCGGCGAATTCACGCTGCGGGTTTGGCTGAGCCGAAAAAACTTTTGAAAAAGTCTCTGACACAAGGGCCCCTGTCACAATGCGATAGTGCGGATTTACCCCCTCATCGAGCCTTTCAACCGCCACACCCAGTTCGCGCAACGCCGTTACGGCATTCGCATTAAACGCGGTGGCTTCGGTGCCGCCTGAATAGGTTTCTACCGGGAAGCCCAAATGGGCGGCAAGCACCTGCGCCATCACCTGGCCAAAGTGCGAGCGGCGCGAGTTGTGTGTGCAGATGAAGTTGAGGCGTGAAGTTTTGCCACCAGCCTGGTTCTGGCGTATGTACTGTGCGAGAGTCTCGAGACTCTGCAAATGATTCTCTGGCGGATAAAAATCCGCAGCCTGCTTGAGCAGGTATTCGGCGAGTTCAGTATAATCTTTCATCTAAACCTCATGAGTTGTCGTGAAGCGGCGTCTAAACCAGAAGGCAGCCTGTACCAGAAGAATGAGCGCAGGCACTTCAATCAATGGGCCAATGACACCCGCGAAGGCCTGGCCCGAGGTGATACCAAAAACAGCAATGGCGACCGCGATCGCCAGCTCGAAGTTGTTACCCGTTGCGGTGAATGAGACGGCAGCAGCCACCGGATACGAGGCACCAAGTTTTTTGCCCGCGATGAACGCGGTGAAGAACATGACGATGAAATAGACCGTCAGCGGCAGCGCGATATATAGCACGTCGAACGGCGAGGCGACGATTTTTTCGGCCTGCAACGAGAACATAATAATAATCGTGAAGAGTAACGCGATGAGGGTGAGCGGTGAAATGCGTGGTATAAATTCTTGTTCATACCAGTCTTTTCCCTTTAGGCGAAGCAGCGCCACACGTGAGAGAATACCCAACGCAAACGGAATACCCAGATAGATAAGGCTGCTCGATGCCACCTCGCCGATCGTGATCTCGATCTGTTTGCCTTCGACACCAAAGAGTGGCGGCAGATACCGGATAAAAAACCACGCAAGCGGGCCGTAGGTGAAGACCTGAAAAATCGAATTGAGCGCCACAAGGCCCGCCGCGTATTCACGGCTGCCGTCGGCGAGCTCGTTCCACACGATGACCATTGCAATGCAGCGCGCGAGGCCGATCAGGATCAGACCACTCATGTATTCGGGTTTGTCGTGCAAGAATGCCAACGCGAGAAAGAACATCAGAAACGGCCCCACGACCCAGTTGAGAAAAAGCGATAGTAGC
>JAKQXK010000505.1 GCA_029561505.1 Spirochaetota bacterium
CGCGACTCACGCGCGATCTGACTTACTAGCTCGCCAGCTGAATTCACCGTACTAGGCCATGGGTGGTAAAACGGGGCGCACCTCGATGCCACCCGCGGCAGCGCAGGGGGCACGGCTCGCCCATTCAAGTGCCTGATCAAGATTTTCTACCTCAATCACAAAATACCCACCAAGCTGCTCCTTGGCTTCGGCAAAGGGCCCGTCTTGCACAAAGCGCTTACCGTTCTGCATGCGAAGGGTCGTCGCGGTTTCTGGCAGCTGCAGGCCGTCGCCGTTGACGATAACCTTGGCGGCTGCAAGCGCTTCGACGTAAGCCGACCATGCACCCCAGTAAGCCCCGGCCTCGGCCGTGTTGCGCCGTTGCATCTCTTCGTTCGTTTCGTACATCATGAGCATGTATTGCATTTGAATCTCCTATTCCAATTTGTCGGTGATTACGGCCGACAGCGCACCGATCACGATACACTCGAGCGTTCCGTAGAAGAACCAGAGAAAGCCCAAAGCATGCGGAATCGGCAACACGATAAAGTTGGTATAACCGTACCAGAATTTTGCCACCAAACCCACGACAAGGCCAATTAGCGCGCCTTCGAAGAGGCCCCCACCTTTATACGCGCGTTGAAACAAGAAAGCAAAGGCCCCCGCAAACACCAAATAAATCAGAAGAAAAATCGGCCCTAACGCGGCCAAATCTGGCGACGGTCGCCAAACAGTCGAAATTCTTAAGTATACTTGCTTCAGCAATACCTGATTAATCAGGGTTTCGATGGCGGCGGTCAGCACCAATGCCACAGCCCCCAGAACAATAGTTTTTCTCATTTGAATCTCCTTTTTTTGGGCAACTGTATGTGCCTCAGCCTATAGTCGCGTGCGAGGTGCGCTGATGGACAAATTCAGAAAAAAATTATGCAATGATCTGCCCTTGTCTTCGTCGCCCAATGAAAACCTTGGACACAAATTTCTGGCCGCGGCGCAGAATTAGAATTAGCGTTATGGCACCATGTTAGAGTTACAAGAAAACCGAATGTCAGCCGGCTTCACGACGACCAGCCTGCGTTCAGGTATGCTGCCGATGGGGCATATTCTAAGCGTCGACCATTTCAAGATGGCGTTGCCTACTTTTCCGCCGCACCCGCACGCGGGTTTTTCGGCGGTGACATATATGCTGCCCTGGTCACAGGGGGCATTTATCAACCGAGACAGTCTCGGTGATCGATCAATCATTGCTCCGGGTGATCTGCACTGGACCCTTGCCGGAGCAGGCATGATGCATGAAGAGATTCCAGAGAATCCGGGCACCGACTGCGAAGGTCTGCAAATATTTGTGAAACTCAGAGAAGGCAACGAACTCGCACAGCCGCGCGCCTTTCATATCGCTGCGGCGAGTTTCCCAGCATTCAGCGCAACGGGCCTCAGCGCGCGCGTGTTGGTTGGCAGTTGGCACGGTGTGCAAAGTCCGATACCCGAACAAGAGAACACGACAATGTTGCACCTCAGCGTCACCGGCCAGAGCGAAATCGAGTTACCTGCTGCGCGCGACGCATTTGCGTTTGTGCTGCGGGGCCGCGGCGAAATCAATGGCGCACAGGTGACGGCTGGTGTCGCAACGGG
>JAKQXK010000508.1 GCA_029561505.1 Spirochaetota bacterium
GCCGCAGTCGCCTATGCAGAATCGGTGCATGCCTACCATAAAAGGCATCTCAGCAGTTTTCCCCTGAACAGCCTCGAGCTGTTTTTTGAAACATTTGACTATCGTATCCAGAACCACAAGGGTCTCGATGTCGGGTCGGCTTCGACCCGTGTTGTCTGCGACTACGTCGTTACGAGTCCCGACAACCGGCATGAGATCATGGGTATCAAAAAGCGGCGCTATCTGAATCAGCTGCAGTTAGATGAGCAGCTAGAAGACGATGCGCGGGTTCTGAGCGATCTGCAGACGGCAGTTCTGCCGCCAACGGGCGATTTTGCCGTCGTGCTTGCAGGCGATGCGCTCGACTCGCTCTTCGATTTTTTTGTGGCGCAGCTCGACGGGCACGCGCTTTTTAACCGATATTCCATTTTTCAACAGGGTGATGCGGTAGTGCGTGACGCGCGCGAACCGCTCATGATTCGGTCTAACCCCGCGCTCGTCGGCGGCATGCGCTCTTACGCATTCGACGAACTGGGTTTTGAGACGAGCGCGGTTACATTAATCGAAAACTCGCATGTACAGAATTTTCTGATCGATGGCCGTTACGCCGATCTTCTCAAGGCCAAACAGACGAGTGCCCTCATGAACATCGAAGTTGCACCTGGCGCGACACCCTATGCCGATTTTTTAACCGATGGCGTGCTTGAACTCAGTAAGTTTTCGACGTTTCAACCCAATACGATATCCGGGGCGTTTTCAGGTGAAATCCGTCTGGGTTATCTTCACAAAAACGGCAAAAAGATACCGATCAAGGGTGGTTCGGTGTCTGGCAGCACGCAGGCGGCGTTTGCGCGGGCGCTCAAGTCATGCGAAACGGCGCAGCGCGCAGCCTATTTCGGCCCCAAAGGCGTCTTTTTTGAGCGCCTCACGATCGCAGGTGATTGATGTTTATTGATTTTCGCTACAGCGAAAATAAATAAACAATCACCGCATGCGATACCTCAAGTCAGCGATGCCGGTTCCCGGCAAAGGCACTGCCTATATGCTCTATGAGATCGAGGGTGAAAACACGATTGTGCGCATGTTGACGCATATACCCGAAGTTAATGAGATCAAGTTATATCCAAACCCAAAGGTAAAATCGCTGTTTCAGCCAGAGCGGCTCGACGAGGCCGCGAAAGAAGAATTCGAATACATCTGGGACATGGGCAATAGCAGCGGTCAATGAACGGCTGGATTCTAAAATCTGAGCCCGACGCCTTCAGCATAGACGACCTTTTCGCAAAACCCGACCGCACGACCTGGTGGGATGGCGTTCGCAACTATACTGCGCGAAACAATCTGGTGGCGATGAAAAAGGGTGATCGTGCTTTCTTTTATCATAGCAATGCAAAACCGATCGCCATTGTCGGCGAGATGCAGGTGGTCGCCGAAGCGCAGGTCGACCAGACGCAATTTGACCCAGACGCAGAGTATTTCGACGCGAAAAGCACACCCGAAAAACCACGCTGGTTCGCGCCGAAACTTAAAGGCATCAAAAAGTTTGAGTTTCCGCTGACGCGCGAATTGTTAAGCGAAACTGCAATTAAGAATTCGAGGCTATTTCGTGAGTCGCGGCTCTCGGTTGTCGATCTGACCCCGGCCGAATTAAAATTGATCGATAAATTGCTCAAGCAAGCAGGAAACACATGAACAAAAAGTTTATCCTCATTATCACGGCTTTTACCCTCACGGTGCCGGGTTTCTTTATCTTCTCTTACTGGTATCTCGGCATTTTCAGTGGCGTCGAAGTCACTGGGCTTAGCGGTTATAGCGCAGTGGTCTATGGCGGTCAGCATCAGGGCGACTATAACAAGACCGGCGGCGAAGTGGTCAAAACACGCAGACTGCTGCAGACTCTGGCAACCGAATGCCAGCCGGCGCTGATCTATTTTGAAAATGCAATGACGACCGGCAAACCGAACCTGAGATCAGCAGGGGGATGTATTCTCGAAGCTAAGCCGGCAGAGCATGTGCTTGCGGCTTTGAAAAAAGACGGCCGCGAAGCAATCAGCATCGAAATCAAGAAAGGTTACAGGCTCAAGACGTATGCGCAAACCGCAGTTGCGCTCAGAAAAGTCTGGACAGAACTTGCGCGCCTCGTCGATAAAGGTGTCGTGCTGCGGTTTCCGCTTGTGCAGCTCGTGCGCGAAAACGGAGACAGTGAATTTCTCATCGGCATTGAATGATCTTCTGAGCGAACCACCCTGGGGGCCGTCTATACGCTCATTCGTGGACGTGCCGCAAGGCCAAGTTTGCGCGTCAGCTCGGCAAGGGTCTCGAGCTCGGTTTCAGTCAATGCGCTCATCATGCGGTAAATGTTATTCATGTGCAGCGGAAAAATTTCTTCTATGGTCTTTCTGCCCTCTGCAGTGAGTTCAATGCGTATGTTTCTGCGGTCTTCTTCGGTGCGAAGCCGGTGCACAAACCTGCGTTTTTCAAGGTTGTCTATAATCGTCGTCATGTTCGCACCGCTGCGCAGAATCTTGCCAGCGAGGTCTTTCTGATTCTGCGGGCCGAGGTGCAGCAGAATTTCGAGCACCCCAAGCTGCGACAAGGTCAGTCCGTTGGCTTCGGCATTGCGGGCAAGAATACCCTGAACGGTGTCGGCGCAGCGCATCAGCTTAACGTAGGCGTCGACCTGCGCTAATTCACCGCTGTTTCCCGAAAAACGCTTCGCCATGCACTCTGCCTCGTGCGAAGCGGTAAGCAGTCAAGTAGAAGAGCTTGCTAGACTATTCCCAATTCTTTCGGTATTTTTGAACGCAGCACCTTGCCGTTCGCCGAACGCGGAAACTTTTCAAGCCGGTAGACCTTCTTCGGCAGCTTGTACGAGGCGAGACGCTCTTTGCCCCAGACAATCAGCTGCTGTTCATCGAACGCCGCACCGGGTTTGACCTGCACGCACATTGAGATCAGAGTTTTCTCTGGGCCAAGATGTTCGGCGAAGGCGACAATGTCATCGAGCGCCGGATGGTCGCGGTAAACGCGTTCAATTTCGAATGGCGAAACGCGGTAGCCAAACGATTTGATGATTTCGTCGCGCCGTCCCAGAAAGAAGATATAGCCATTCGTGTCTTGTATCGCATAGTCGCC
>JAKQXK010000535.1 GCA_029561505.1 Spirochaetota bacterium
AATAGTGCAGGCTGAAAAAGCAACGCAGCGGCTGAGCGCCGAAGTTTCACGCCAGCTGCTCAAGGGTTATAAACCTTCGTCGAAGGTGCTGCCGAAGATTGCAGCGCTGATCAGAAAGAATTCAAAGTTTCTGCTGACGACGCACATCGGCGCTGATGCCGACGGTCTGGGTAGTCAGATCGGCCTGTATTATCTGTTGAAGGCGCTGAAGAAAGATGTGCGCATTCTGAACAATGAAAAGGTGCCCGAATATCTCGAAACCATTATGCCTGTTAAGCTTGTCGGCTTTCTCGGGCACAACGGCATCGAAGAGGCCGCCGCGGCGAAACTCATGAAAGATCGTTTCGTTTTTATTCTCGATTCATCTGAGCCACACCGCAGCGACAAGGTCGGAGAATTATTTCTCGCCCTGAAGAGGCCGTGGGCGACAATTGATCACCATATACTTCCCGGTAAAAAAGAATTTTGTGTCGACCCGAGTTATGCCGCTACCGCCGAACTCATATGGGATCTTTACCGCCACATGAAAGTGAAGATGCCGAAAGCAGCGGCGCTGCCGCTCTACACGGGCATCGTCGCCGATTCAGGTAATTTTCGCTATCCGAAGACGTCGTTGCGCTCGCACCTTATGGGGGGCGATCTTTTATCATATGGCATACATTCTGATTATGTCTACCGCGCGATTTACGAGAGTAATCCGCTCGATCGTTTAAAGCTTAACGCCAGGTTATACCCGAAGGTTCAGCTGCTCGAGAATGGAGTTGTCTATCTTCCTGTTGTGCGTGCTGACCGCGAGGGGCTGCACCTCGGAGACAGCGGCACCGAAGGTATCGTAAATCATCTGCTCGCGCATAAGGGGCTCAAGGCAGCTGCGCTCTTTAACGAGACAGAGCACGGCGAACTCAAAGGTTCGTTGCGCTCGATTGGTGACGTCGATGTTGCGTCGGTCGCGAAGAAATTCGGGGGCGGCGGCCACAAGAATGCTGCAGGTCTCAAGGTCCGCGAGCCATTTGAGATCGCGCTGAAGAAGGTCGTCGCCGAGCTGGCAAAATTGTGAAGTTGATTTGCGCTAGTCGCTGACTAGCCAAGGGCTAGCGAATCAACTTCACTATCATCTCAAGTTTTTCAGCGGCTTCCATGACTTCTTGCACTTTGCTCTTGAAGATCACCAGCGCTGTGTCCGAAATCTCTTTTTTCACTATTTTCTTGCCGCGAATCTGACCCAACAGCGCCTCGGTAAGGCGCGGGTCTGCTGTTTCGAGCAATACAATACTCTCTTCGATAATAACGATCGGCAGGTCTTTGCTCCACTCGGTCAGGTTGAAGTCGAGCGCCTGTGCGATGCCAGCGCGCGACACGCGCCCCAATAGTGCCTTGAAACTTTCGATCGTATTACCTAGCATGACGCCCGTCTGCACCGATTCTTTCGTCAGTTGAAAGTTATAGACCTTGTCGAATTCTTTGAGCTCGGCAAATGACTTCAACAGGTGCAGGTCGTGCAGCGACATCTTTTCAGGGATAGCGACCAGCGTACCATCGGGGTTCAGAATTACGGCGCCCAGTTCGCTCTGCGTCTCAAGCGGCTCGTTGTGAAAGAAATGGTTACCGAGTTTGCTGATCGTGACGAAACGCTTTGGGTAATCGACGCGCAGCATGCCCATGAGGTACATGTAGATCATCGCTGAGACGATCATCGAGCGTTGCTCAATGTAGGAGTTCTTAAAGTCACGTACCTTAAACCCCGGAATCATGATCACCCGCGAACGAATGAGTTCTGCGAGCAGCACCTTGACGAACATGCCCTGATTGGCTTCTATGAGTTTCGTGCAGGTGTCGATCATGGGCATTTTGAAGAATGCAAGATCGAGCGGCAGAAACACTTCGTCGCCGACCATGCGCTTGTCTGCCGCTTCAAGAATGCGGTTAAAAAGATCGCGTAAGAGTTCAGAGGGTTCTCGCTTTAAGAAATCCTCATAGTTTTCAATGAGCACGACATTCTCTTCGCGCAGATCGACGAGTTCGAACAATCTCAGCAGCGGCAGAATGATCTCAATCTGGTGCATCTGGCTCTTTTCAGAGAACAGATTGATATCGATGTCGATCAGAGCCGCTTCTGAACGCTTCATGTCGGCCTGGCGCAGCTTCTCAGATTGCGAGAGCGTCAGGCCCTTGTTTGAGATAAACAGCAGAAGTTTCTTCAGGTTGAGCAGAAAGTCGAATCCGTTCTCAATCGTGCGCTCAGTCAGTTCTTTGACGTCGGTGCGCACGGGAAAAAGCGGGTTTTTTTTCAGGTAGTTGAAAAGTTCGATAGGTATGACGAGAATACGCACAAAACGTTCGTCGATGAAGTAGATGTCTTTCAGCAGTTGAAAGGCGTCTAGCCGGCGTATGGTTTTTTCCATCGGCAGCTTCTGCTCATCCATGATGATACGCGCCGCGTTAATTTCAATGATGCCGCCGTTTGTAAAAGCCTCGTCGAGCAGAATCATCTCGCCGTCGCTGAGCGTTTTCAGCGTTTTTTGCAAGGTTTCGTCTTTAAACGCCTTTTCTGCATATTCACGTGGCTTTTTGCCTTTGCCGCCGAGAATAGCGAGGTATTTCTGATCGTAATCATCGACTTCGGTCTGTTCAACTTCGCGGCGTATGCTGATTTGAAACTTCTCTCCGCGCGGATTGCCGTCTGTGCTGACAAGCTTTCTGAATTCATCAAAGGCGATGTATTTATCAAGATTGTGTGTGATGCGCTCGCGGTTTTTCTTTTGGTAGAGCAGCATGATGTGCTTGAGCACCGCGAGCTCTTTTTCTACGTTGATCGGCTGCAGCTGAATTTTGCGGCTTACTTCGCCGAGTGTGAGCACCTGCTTGCTTGAAAGAATGACGGCAAAAATCTTGACCTGTAAGGGAGTCAGTTTCTCGAGAACGGTCTTGAGAAAATAGGGGTCTACGAACGTTTTGACCAGCAGCTGAATGAGCGCTCGTTTGTCGGCCGGTGGCTTTGGGATACCCCAGACCTCTGCGACGCGCAGCAGCTGCTCTTTTTCCAGTTTACCCAACTCTTCAAGCAGCACGATCGGGCAGATCGTCAGATTTGAGACGCGCTGTAAAACCGTTTATCGTCTGCCACAGGGGTTTGCTGCAAAATAGGGCTTGCCATACAGAGCAGAAAGTAACGACTGCTTATAGAAATGTGGCGAGCCTTCATACCCAATTCGTTTTCGATGGGTAACCTGACATTCGGCTTTTTCTCGATGATTATTGCCTCAAAGGCGACCGGCAGCAATGCGGAAAATTTTCACTATTTCATCGCGGCGGGGCTTTGTATCATGCTCGCTGCGGTTTTCGATGGGCTCGATGGCCCTCTGGCACGGCTGCTCAAGTCGCAAAGCCAACTCGGCGAACAGCTTGATTCACTCGCCGACCTCACTACCTTTGGCCT
>JAKQXK010000539.1 GCA_029561505.1 Spirochaetota bacterium
CGGCCAAAGCACGGTGCGCCTGCCCTGTATCGATTCCGAGTTCTTTCTTGATGGCGTCGAGAGAATGCGAGATACGCTCACTACGCAACTTGCGCGAAAGCTGCAGGTGATCATAATAGCTGCGGTTGAGCCATGGCGCCTTCACTGCCATGAAAGATTGTTTCAAAAAAGACACGTCAAAGGGTGCATTGTGAAACACCCAACTGCCCTCGGGCATAAACTTTTGAAAGGCCGCCAGGCCGTCTGCAAGGCTCACGGCTTTCTCTTCAATCTCTGCCGCCGAAATCTGGTGGATAGCGCGCGCTTTCGGGTCCATTTTGCGTTCGGGTCTGATCAAGACAGAAAACTCGTCGCCAAGACCCTCGATGTTGAAGGCGACGGCACCAATTTCGATAATTTCGTGTTTATAAGGGTTGAGCCCGGTCGTCTCGAGATCGATCGCGAGAAAGCGCAGATCGAGCGCCCACTGCTCTGTGGGTGGTGAGCCATCCCGAACCATGAGTCAGCTGCGGGGGTCGCGGTATCGGGTCGATTGCAAAACGACGGGCAGAATCAGCCCAGGCGCAGCCAAGGCTGTGCAGAGGCTGCCTTGTGCCGCAAATTGAGCTCTTTTAAAGGGGGATTTATGCCATTACTGTCTGCTGCCGCGCTGAGCAGAGGCATCTGCCGGGGCGTAGACGCGACCGTCTGACCTAAATGGGTCTCTGCCGCCTGCGTTTTGGCCAGATCTCGTCGCCTTGAGGTGAGGCCTGGCGCCATGATGCTTCGCGCACTCAGGCTGCGAACGGCCGGCTGGCGCAGGCGTGCGCCGTTATACAAGGCAGAGAGAGATGCGCGCTCAGCGATTGACGCTTTAGAAGGCCGAGAAAGCGCCAGAGACCGGGCACCATGAGGGTAAACCTGGCCCTGGTTAGGCGGTATAGCTGTGAGATTCCATAGCCGGGCAAAGCCGCAGAGGTCCGTTTGCGCAGACCGCAGGCTCAGATTGTGCAAGCAACCGTGGGTTGGTTGTAGATCCTCATTTTGCTGCAATAAGCAAACAGCCGCGATTGCCGTTTGCTGCGCCTTCGGTTTGCTGCCGACCGTCGCGCGTGAGTGGCTGCGTAACCGTTTTGCCGGTTGCCCCGCCTTATTTAGTGCGAGAGCCCTGTCGGCCTGCGCCCTACCAACCGCCGAAACGAAGCTGCCAGCCAGGCTGCGGGCTGAATGGCGCAGGTAGGCGCTAAAGCCGAAACCAAAATTTTTCTTCTGCAGGGGTGCCTGTTTTGTGGCGATAGTCAGATTAGGTGAAACCTTGGCTTCAGGTGCTGAATGCGCGCGCAATTCTGCCGCGCCGGCAAATATTGCCAGCGAGAGTAAAAGGGATTGGCTGAGTTTTTTCAAGCCCACTCTGGGCGATTGGCTCAAAACGGGTCAAAAAGTCAACAAAAAATGTAAATTTTTTGGCTATACTGTAAATATTGTAAACTGTTTATGCGGCAATCTGAGCAGCCGGAATATCTTTGAGCACCTGCACGACGTCTCGCAAGAAACCGGCGAAAGTGAGATTCTTTTCGAGTAAGGCAAACTTGCGCTGAAACTCACACGCGGCAATCAGATTCGAGAGCACCGCACGCTTGTAGGTCTGGTGCTTGCGCTGCCACGATTTGACGCGCGAAAAATCGGCGGCAAGCACAGCAACGACACCGTCATAGTAGTCAATGAGGTCTGCGATTGTTTCTGTGAATGGCTCGAGCTCGCTATTGCCAGGCGCTGACTTATACATCTTCTCCATAAAAGAGGTAATGATCTCGACCTCAGAGACCTTGATGCGCGTGAACATCGGTATCGAATACATTTTGCGCCATTCGAGATTGCGCAAGAAGTAGCGCGCGGCAAAAACCGCATTCTGCGATATCGATTCGTCGCTCATGGCCTCTACCAGGTCAACGGCGCGTGACTTGCCCTGCTCTTCGATGCGCTCGCGTTCAACCTTTACCTTCATGAAGTCTTCGGGTTTAAAGATAATGAGGCGCGATCGCGGATACTTGGCCTTGATGCGCATAATGTTCTGCCTCGGAATCTTCTGGTCAGAGATAAAATATCTGCGGCCGTCGCCGATAGCCGGCAAAACATTCGGCCAGTAGCCGTTAAAATGGAATGCCAGGCCAGGCAAAAGATCGAGGCCTTCAAACTCTTGCGGAATGCGCATATGCCGCACGTCAGATTCTTCACCATATTCGAACGGAATCTTTACAAAGCTGCGCTCCATCGGAAAAAACTGCAGCGGCGAATCGGGGCGGGTCTGCACGCGAAACTCGTCGCCGAGAAAGATCACGTGCAGCATAGGGTGAATCTGCGTATCGACCCCTGCGGTTGTCCAACCCTGGGGTTTGCCATTGCGAAACGCCAAGAAGGTGCCGTTGCGCATATTGACGCGCAGCAAAAAACCCCCTGGGGTATGGTGCTCTACATAGTCATCGAATTTCACGCGCGCTTAACCCTATGCCTCATTATCGGCATCGGGGGATGTATAACTTTCCAGTTGGTATTTTCTGAGCTTGTGCTGCAACGAGCCGCGAGAAACCTTGAGCAGCCGGGCGATCTTATGCTGTGAACGGCCGACACGGGCATGCGCCTTGCGTATGGCTTCTTTTTCGAATTCGGCGACGACCCCGCGCAGCCCCCTACCCTCTTCGAGAATCGACTCGACTG
>JAKQXK010000550.1 GCA_029561505.1 Spirochaetota bacterium
TCTTCGCGCTGTGCGAGCGAAGTGAATCTAATACTTACTTGTGCGCAAAGCGCACAAGTAAGTATTAGCTCTTGTGAATCGTTTAACACAACTGTTTCCAATCATCGCCGGTTCGGCGAGCGCGCTCGCGCTCGTTCAGCCGGCGATTTTTACATGGTTTGGCCCCCTGCACATTAAGCTGGCGCTCGCTCTGATTATGTTCTTCACCGGGCTCAGCCTGACGACAGCCGACTTTAAACGCGTTGCGAAAAAGCCGGGGCAGGTTGCCACGGGTTTTATGCTGCAATATACGATCATGCCCGCTATGGGTTATGGCACTGCGGTGATGTTTGCGCTGCCGCCTGAAATAGCGGCGGGCCTTATTCTGGTTGCTTGTTGCCCCGGGGGTACGGCCTCGAATGTAATCACTTTTCTTGCCAGGGCGGATGTACCGCTTTCAGTCACTATGACCGCCGTTTCAACTATCGCTGCAGCGGTTCTGACTCCGGCGCTCTCGGCCTGGCTCATTGGCGCACGCGTGCCCGTCGATGCAATCGCCATGACACGCGACACGGCTCTGGTGATTTTACTGCCGATTGCGCTTGCACTAATTGCAAAACGGATGCTGCCGCAGGCCGCCAAAAAGCTTGAGCATTCGGCCAATTTTCTGGCGGTCATTGCGATCACCCTGATTGTAGCTTCGATTATCGGTAGCTCGCGTGCTTCCATATTATCGGGCGGTTTCAGCATAATTGCAGCCGTCTTCACGCTGCACGCGGGTGGGTTCTTGTTCGGTTATGCTCTGGCCCGGGTCATGCGAATACCCGAGATGCAATGCCGCACGATCTCAATAGAAGTGGGCATGCAGAATTCGGGCCTCGGTGTGGTCTTGGCGACCAAGCACCTGACAGCGCTCGCCGCCGTGCCCTGCGCGATCTCGTCTCTGATGCATAGTCTCATCGGTAGCCTTATCGCGGCATGGTTCGCAAACAGAGCGAAACCGCGCTAGCCGGGGGCGGTCGATGCGGCTGGTACAATGCGTGACGGGCTGTCTCGGCGCCCAATAGCGCCTGTATCAGAGTTTCTGGAGACCTGACAAGCGCAACATGGCACGCCATCGCAATCTGATTAAAAAAGAGATGCTGCATAACCGTTACAGCCGCGAAGACCTGCTGTCCCGGCTCGTGCCGGTAAAGCGCCGCACCCTGTCTTTTTACCGCTACCTGCGCATTGAAGAACCGCGTAGCCTGCGCGACGAGCTCTACCGCCAGTGGAGCGAAATGGGTGTGCTCGGCCGCATTTATCTGGCGCACGAGGGCATCAATGCACAGCTGGCCGTACCAGAAGAGCACCTGCAACGTTTCTGTGAAAGCCTTGAGGCCCGCCCCGGGTTTGCCGGTATGCGGTTTAACCCAGGCGTTGAAGATAACGGCAATTCGTTCATCAAACTGACCATCAAGGTCAAACAGTATATCGTCAACGATGGGTTGGGTGATTTTTCGATCGATGCAGAAGCTGCAGCGCCGCACCTGAAGCCGCTCGAGTTCAATAAGGCCCTCGAAGAACCCGGCACCATTATCGTCGACATGCGCAACCACTACGAGTCAGAAGTAGGGCGGTTCGAAAATGCTATCTGCCCCGATGTGCCCACGTTTCGCGAAGAGCTGCCGCTTGTCGCAGAAATGCTCAAAGACAAAAAAGACGAAAAAATTCTGATCTATTGCACCGGCGGCATTCGCTGCGAAAAGGCAGGGGCTTACCTCAGAAAGCAGGGTTATAATCACGTCTACCAGCTCGAAGGTGGGGTTATCAACTACGCGCACGCCGTCAAAAAAGAGCAGCTGCCTTCGAAGTTTAAGGGAAAAAATTTCGTGTTCGACGAACGCCTCGGCGAACGCATCACCGACGATGTGCTCTCAAAGTGCCATATCTGCGGCGCGGTAAGCGATCGCCAGCTCAACTGTGCCAATGAAGGCTGCCATGTGCTCATGGTGCAGTGTGACGCCTGCGGTACGCGCTTAGGCGATTGCTGCAGCGAAGAATGCCACCGTATCAGCATTTTGCCAGAAGATGAACGTCGGGCACTGCGCAAAGCTGACCCAACTCTCAAGACAAAAACCTGGTTCAGCAAAAAAATGCGGGTACGCGCCCCTGCTTAAGGGCCTTTTGCCTTACATCGCGTTCAGATCGTTAAGCAACCCACGCGTGAAGCTGCCGATGAACCGGCGAATGTCTTCTTGAACGTGTTCATTCGGGCGAAACTTCTTCACCCAGATTTTCATGCCAATGCGGATAAACCGGTTTTCGAGAAATTCGGTCGAAGCTGAGGCATGCAGCACTGCCTGGCCGGCCCGTTTTTTCCACGCGATTTCGGCGCGGCTGCCTTCGCCGTTATTGGCTTTATAAACCGTTTCGGTGAACGAATTCATGAGAGTCTGCAGGTCAGACGGTATCGAAAGATCAATGAGCCATGTCGGTAGAACTCCAAACAAAGCACCAGATACTTTGCCCTGCGGCATGTGTGTCAGCTTCGCGAAAAAAGACAGGTTCTCGTTGTTCGTGGTGTATCGCAGGTATGCGCCGATATTGCCCGTGTTGATCTTTAGGCCGTGCACATTGACAAACAGGTTAAATGACAGATAGAATTTACGGTCGTTGACGCCGCTGAAAGCAATCGCGTCGGCGAAGGCGGGGGTCTGGTCTTTGTTCATCGGCAGAATTTTGCCGCCGGCGGTGTTGAATGCAAGGTAGAATTCTTCGGTCTGCGCATTGATCACAAACGAAGACAGATTGCGGCCTTTCGTGTCGCTGGTATAAATCTGCAGCACGAACAGGTTGCGTATATTCTTCATGAATTTCTTGAGCTGCGGGTAATCTTGTTCGAGAGCGTTCATTCTGAATTTGCCGCGCATCGTGATTTCTGTATAGTTTTTACCGCCGGCTGATCTTGGCGTGCCGATGCTCTTGAGTTCGATATACTTGCAGAAGAGGGCCGCCGACTGCGGCAGATCGGCGGCCGCCTGATCGACCACTGGTCGCAGTGCGCCCGAAATTTCAGGGCAAATAGCCGACTGAGCTGCGTGCAGCTGTTTCAGATTATCTGCATCCACAACGCGCAGAATATTTTCAATCAGTCGCGCCATCGCCTGTGCATCGAATTTCTTTAGCGCGGCGTCGAAGTCGAGCTGCGCGGTGTAGGTGCGTTTGTTGTCAAAATCGTTCTGCCGCATGCGGTACTCGGCGCGCGCATTGCCAAGAGCCGAATAGTCGGGCAGGTCGCGGCTGAGCGCAACCTGATAATTCTGCCCCGTATTGCGGCCATTCAGGGTCACGCTGCGAAAACCACCCTGCGTCGGCACCATATAAGCGCTGTTGTAGATGCGGGCAAAATCGAAATCTTCAAGCGCGTCGTTCATAAAATTGAAGAAGTGGCTCGCGTTTTGGTCATATTGCAGTTTTTCGCTCATCAGATGCATGACCGTAACCAGATCGCGCGCGAGTGGCGCCCCGGTGTTGCCGGGCCCCATCGATTTGACCGCGTCTTTGAAGGTTGTCGCCGAAACCTGTGTCATTAGGCCGAAAGCGGCCAGAGCGGTCAGCAGGCGTAAAAGTCGCATAGTCTGTAGCGCGTATTCGGCCAAGGCCGGTGAAAAGCAAAAAACACAGGGGATTCAGGAAACCGCGAAATCGCTTGACGGCAAGTGAGAACTATTCTCATTAGCGCATGATCATTTGCTCATGCGCGAATATCAACGACCGCAAGGTCAAAAATGCCCTGAGCTCAGGTGCACGCACCCTGAGCGACGTGCAGGCAGAGCTGGGCGTGGCCATGGGCTGCGGCAGCTGCCGTGACGCAGTGCAAGATGAAATTTCGAAGTTTTACGGCTCGGCTGGCAACACACCCCGGGCTTACAACGGCGATCTTGCGCCTACGGCCTGATTCTGTTTTCGCTCTGTGTCAACTCTGCCAGCTGTCTTTCACGGCAGCGATATGGTACTATCATTTAAAGATAAAGCGCCGATTATTGATGGCTCGGCCTATGTAGCTGCCGGGGCAGTGGTTCTGGGTGATGTAGTGATCGGCGCACGCAGCTCAATCTGGTATGGCTGTGTAGTGCGTGGCGACGTGCACTCGATTCGTATTGGCAGCGACACCAACATTCAAGACTGCAGCGTCGTGCATGTGACGGGTGGTAAATTTGCGACGACGATCGGCGACCGCGTGACGGTCGGGCACCGTGTGCTGCTGCACGGCTGTACCCTGCAAGACGACAGCTTTGTCGGTATGGGGGCAACTCTGCTCGACGGGGTCGTGGTCGAACCACTTGGCTTTGTTGCTGCCGGCGCGCTCGTGCCACCCGGCTTCGTCGTCAAGAGCGGGTGGCTCGCTCTTGGGTCGCCCGCAAAGCTGGTGCGTGAGCTGCGTGATGAAGAACGCGCGATGATCGAGCGCACCTGGCGCGGGTATGTGACGAATGCAGACCTTCATCGCACTCAGGTTAAAGAGGTAATATGAAAATCTACAGTCTCTACCGCGAACAGATCGTGCGCGCATCGCTTAGCGAAACCTGGCAATATTTTTCGAATCCAAACAACCTGCAGCATATTACCCCGAAAGAACTCGGCTTTAGAGTGCTCACGCGCGATCTGCCTCAGAAAATCTATCCCGGGTTGTTCATCGAATACAAGGTGTCACCTCTGCTGAAAATTCCCGTGACCTGGGTAACAGAAATTACCCATGTCGAACATGAAATTATGTTCGCCGATGAGCAGCGTATCGGCCCGTACCGCATCTGGTCGCACAAACATTTTTTTCGCAAAGAGAAAAAGTTCACCCACATGACAGATCGCGTCGACTATGCGCTGCCGCCGCTGCCGTTCATGGGACTCGTGAACAAGCTGATCGTACAGAAAAAGTTAGATGAGATTTTTGCCTTTCGCGGGCAGGCGGTTGAAAAGATTTTTCCGTGATTTTTTGCCGGCGCAGCCGGAAAAAATCACAACCCCAGTTTTTCTATCACCAGTTTCATGTCGTTCCACACATCGCGCTTATAGGGCGTGTTACCTGAGTCGCCACCGTTTCTGAGCAAGAAACTCGGGTGGTAAGTCGGCATCACGGCGACACCCTCAAATTCATGCCATTTGCCGCGCAGCCGCGTGATACCTTCGCTGGTCTTGAGCAAAAACCGCGTAGCAGGATTTCCCAATGTTACGATAACTTCTGGTTGAATCAGTTCAATCTGACTTTTCAGAAACGGCGAACATGAGGCGACCTCAACCGCATCGGGAGGCCGGTCTCTTTTGCCCAGCCCGTCAACTGTCGGGCGGCACTTAACGATGTTTGCAATATAGACATCTTCGCGTCTGAGCTTAAGTCCATTTTCGATAATACGCGTGAGCAGCTGCCCCGCACGGCCAACAAATGGCCTTCCCGAGGCGTCTTCATCTTTTCCCGGGCCTTCGCCGATGAACATGAGTCTCGCCCTTTCATTGCCTTCGCCGAACACGACCTGATTTCTTGTGGCCGAGAGCGCGCAGCGCGTGCACACCAAAGCTTCGGCTTTGAGTTCTGCCAAGGTCATGTGTTATTTTTTTTTGGCAGGTGGTTCACCGGTCACGCGCAGGTTTTTGAAATTGAGTGTCAGGTAATCGTTCGTACGCGAATGTTCGATGCGCATACTCTGCGGGTAGGCGCGGGCCTTAAAGAGGGTTCCGAGTTGAAAAATAAGAATTTCGCCCCGCAGTTTGTCGCGGTAGAATATTTTGCGCAGCCGGTTGTCGTTAAAATAGAGCGCCGCTTCGTAGCTGTCGTTCAGTGACCGCACCTGGGTGTCTCCGCCTGGG
Organism: Spirochaetota bacterium; assembly: GCA_029561505.1. GTDB lineage: Bacteria > Spirochaetota > Leptospiria > Turneriellales > Turneriellaceae > Turneriella. The sequence goes on from JAKQXK010000550.1 coordinate 5,824, forward strand.
GTACTGAGGTAGGTGCTCTGCGCCGCAGTCGCATCAGCAGGTACAAAGCCGCGCATGAGCGGCTCAAAAAAACTGACGGGAAACGACCGGCCAAACAGCTCAACCCATTGGTAGTCTTTGCGGGCAATCGATTCTTTTTTGTTGCGCGCATGGTCTTTCATCGAAACAGTATTGTCGCCGATTTCAAGCGTCAGCAGGGGTGAAAGAAAGACAGCATCGGTGAGGCGTATCGTCAGCATCGTCGGCGTTGCCGACATTTCGCCTTCATAATAAAGCTCTTGATTATCGACCTTGCCCTTTAAAGTGAAACTGACTTTGAGCGACTTGTAGGTCGGATAATTCTGCGCCAGTTCACGGCGAAATGCCTCTGCTTCTTTGGCGCTGAGGCTATCTGCCGTTGTGCCGGTGCCGGTCTTAACCGCAGTCGTGCCCGAGCCGCAGGCCAAAAGCAGCACGCAGGCGAGTGCGCCTGCTGCCAGTTTTGCCGCCCAGCGGTTGGTTTTTAGACCCTGTGGCACCAGGTGATCAGCTGTGAAATGACAGTTCGCGAAACATGAACTCGGCGCACGCCTCTGATTCAGCCAAACCCTTTTGCACATGTTCGAGTTCTTTGTCGGTCGGGGCGCTGAAGGGAATCGTGCGGTTGCGCTCTTTGAGCCATTCGCGAAGGCTTTTCGTGCCCGCGTCTTTCTTCATGGCTTTGATGACGTCGAGTGTGTGTTCGTGCGCGAGCTTACGAAACGTTTTATCAGCCGCCGTCACATGAATCGCTTGCCAGATCTCTTCTTCACGTTCTGCGTCCATGAGCACGTCGAGAACTGTCGGTTTCTGGTCGAGCGCGATGTCGAGCAGTTTGCCGGCAAATTCGCTCATCATTGGCTGGTTCGATTTATTGTTCACGAAGTCTGTCGCGATTCTCGTGATCGAATCCATAAAAGGCATCAAGAAGCCTTTTATCATTTTATCATCAACCACTTTGTTCAGATCGCCGACGAGTGGCAATTTAATGCTTTTCGTGAAACCGGTAATTGAATCGTGAACGACGTTCAGAAAGAGTTCTTTCACGGCTTTTTGGCTCATGATTTCGCGCACCGTTTCGGGGGGAAAGTCTATCGGGCGTTGCACGACGTCTTTCCACTGGTCGATCGTCGCTTGCTCGAAAATATCGCGTCCCGTGCGCCCGTTTTTGACGATGATGCCTTGCGATTTTGGCCGAATATCGCGTACGATCGCTTCAAGCGCATGGCGCCATTCGCTTTCGCCGTTACGGTCAGGTGAAATGTCGGCGGCTATATCAAGCCATTCGACGATAGGCTTATCCAGAATTTCATTGTGTATTTTTTCCATCGTTTCAAGCCCGGCCTTGCGAAACTCGGGGCTCATGGCGCGCTTTTTATAAGCTTCTTTGAACTCGTTGAAGTCTTTGTATTTCATTTTTGATCCTCATTTTTCTTGGTTTGTTTGTTTTCTGTTTCCAGTTTTTTTATCTGTGCGTTAATGTATGCGACATCGAGCGGCTCAGAGGCCTTTTTGATATCCGCCAGCGTTTTGTTGTAATATTCGAGTGCGGTCACCCGGTTGTTGAGTTTTGCGTGAACTTCGGCGAGGTGAAAGAAAATCACCGGGTCGACAAAGTTCTTCTTTTGCGCGAATGACGCGGCCACCGTCAGTTGTTCAAGCGCCTCGCGGTAGTTGCCGAGTTTAAACTGAATCCAGCCGAAGGTGTCGAGGTATGCCTCGTTTTCTGGGTCGTCTTCGAGCGCGCGCAGCACCAGTTGGTTTGCGTCTTCGAGGTTGATATTGCGCAGCGAATAGATGTAACCGAGATAATTGAGATAGGTCGGGTTATACGGGTCGAGTTCGATGGTCTTTTTCAGGCGGGCTTCGGCTGCCTGAAAGTCATTGATCTTCTCGAGCGCCATGCCTGAATAGAAGTAATAGTTCGCCGGGGCAACTTTCTTCTTGCCCTTCACTTCGGTAATGACGATTGCCTTGTCAAAATATGCCGCAGCGGTTTTGTATTCTTTCGCATCTTTTTCGGCGAGGTGGTTGCGAATGATGCCCTTAACAAACCACGCCGTTGCGTATTCGGCCTCAATCTGCACGGCAGTTTCGGCGGCCCGTTCTGCTTCAGCAAGGCCGTTCTTGATATTGACGAGAGTCCATGCCTGATTGACGCGCGTCTGGTACAGCTGGTTTTTTGCCTCGCGCACGCGTTTTTCTACCTGAGCCATGCGCGTAACATTCGCCTTTATCGCAGGGTTTGTCAGCATGGCGTTGTACCAGACGCGCAGCTGCGTGATCGTGCGCGCGGCAAGCTCGTGGTAGGTGACTGCCACGCTGCGCTCGCCCGTACTTTCAAGAGTCGAGGCATGCGTGATGTAGAGTTCGACGAAGTCAATGGCCAGCTGTTCGACGGCGCCATCGAGATCTGCCGTAGTACCGGGTTCATTTGCTGAACGGGAGAATTTGTCGCGAAATTTCAGATCTTCTGCCTGGCGATTGAGGTATTCGAGCGTGACGTGCGCATATTCGCGCGCGAGTTCAAATGCGCTCAGGCGCTGTGCTATCACGACGATCGCGAAGGCTTCATTGCGCGCTTCGGTATGCTGGTTGCGCTTCTGAAAAATGCGATAGCGGCCCAGACGTGCGCTGAGGCGGTTTTGGTTTGCCCCCAGAATCGCGTCGTATGCCTTCAGCGCTTCGTCGTCTTTGCCGAGCAGCTGCTGCTCGATGCCTTCGAGAATACCGGGTTTTTCATTCTTGCGCAGTTTTCGAAACGCCTTCAGATGCCCGAGAGCGCGGGCATCGCCCAGTATAAAATATGTTTCGGCCAGTGATTCATGCGCCTGGGCAAAATCGGGCTGGCGTTTGACCAGCTCTTGATGCGTTTCAGCTGAGACGCGAAACTGCCCGGTAATTTTCTGCAGTTCGCCGATAATGAGCAGATACCGCGCGTTATCGGGGTCAAGTTCGTTCAGCCGCTTAAAGTATTGCAGCGACTTGGCAAAGTTGTCTTGCTGGTAATAGTAGTTGCCCAGAAAATACAGCGATTGCTGCATGAGGTCGCTGTTACCCGTGCCCTTTTGCACTGCAATGATCAGCCGTTTGTGGTAAGTTGCGGCCTGACGAGTGTCGTTCTTCTGTTGGTAAATATAAGCCATTACCTGCAGCGCGCGCTCGTTCAGCGGGTCATTTTTGAGAATCATCGACAGCACGCGGGCAGCGTCGTCGAGTTTGTTCTGCTTCAGGTAAATTTCTGACAGCAGCTGCAGCGAATAGATGCCGTTCGGGTCTGCTTTGACACCACGCTCGAGATATAGCGTCGCGCTCGGCATGTCGCCGCTTGAAAGCGCAATGCGCGCCAGGTAGCGCAGCGCCACCTCATTTTCACCCTTAATCTTCAGGTACTCTTCGAACGCCTTCGCCGCCGCTACGGGTTTTTCGGCGTAGAATGCCGCGAAGGCCTGGCTGAGCTTAAGGCTCGCCTCTTTCTCGGCTTTTTCATCGAGGGCAAACGGGGCGCCCGTTGCTGCGAGAAGCAGCAGGGCGATCAAAGAAACGTGTCGGAGCATGCGTCCGGGTTTGGTTACGTACGCATACTTAGCGGCAAGCCTTTTTAGACAACGTCGACTGCAGCTGCTTAATAGACCAGCAGCTTTTGCCCCGATTTGAGCCGAACACGCTCTGAATCAGCTTTTTTTACCGTTACTGTGTTCGGGTCGCCGTCACTCACGAAGAAAATATGCTTCTTCGTCGTTGCCTGCTTAAAAAGTTTTGTGAGCGTCTTTTCGTTGCCGTGCAGCCGGCGAATATGGTACGTATCGAACGCGGCGTCGTATACTGAATGGCTGAGGCCGTTCGAATAGTCGAAGATCATCTCGTGTTTGTATTTATGGCCTTTGTAGACGCCTGAGCGCAGCCGCGGTTCATCGTCTTTCGGCGGAAAAATACCGTATGGCAGCGCAAACGCATAAACGGGATAATTCTTGATATACTTCTGAATCTCATGGGTGCCGAGCGCGAGCTGCTCTTCGATCTTGTTGCGGTATTTTTTTAAGTTAGCATGCCACAGCGTGTGCGAGCCGATCTCGAACCCGTTGTCGGTCAGATATTTCATTTTTTTACCGATGAGGTCGGTCTGCCCGAAAAAGTTGTTCGGGTAGGCCGCTTTGGGTAGCACGAAAAACACACCGCGCAGCGGAAAGTCGGCATTCTTCTTCTGGAAGCGTGCCATGATCTCAACCGCGCAGCCGGGTGAAAGTGAGCCATCCGCCTCGTACTTAAAATGTGTCTCAGACGAATCGTCGTAGGTAATGAGCACGGGTATTTTGCCCTTTGGCGTGGTAATTTTTCCGCTGCGGAGTTCAGAGAGCGAG
>JAKQXK010000564.1 GCA_029561505.1 Spirochaetota bacterium
TATATATTTCCCGAGCGGGCTTTGCTGCAGCTCGCAGTCGCAATACCACTGGCCGTTGCATTCTATGTCGCGCTAGCGCGGCTGGCGCATATCGGTGAAGCACATGTGCTGACCGAATTTCTCGCAAAGCTGCGGCGGCGACTTCCGTTCTAATTCTTACTTGGCACGCCAACTGGCGTGCCAAGTAAGAAACTCCATGCGATTCATTGTTTTGCGCCACCAAGAAGAAGAGGGCCTCGGTACCATTGGCGAATGGCTGAAGAGCAACGGGCATTCATACTTCTATGTAAATCTTTTCGCGAAGCAGCGGCCCCCTGCGAATGCGCTGATGGCCTACGATGCGCTGGTTTCGATGGGCGGGCCGATGTCGGTGAACGACGACAGCGAGCTCATGAACACCTCGCTCGCTCTGACTGCAGATTTCGTGCAAGCGAACCGACCTGTTCTGGGTGTCTGCCTCGGCGCGCAGGCAATCGCAAAAGTCGCCGGCGGCAGAATCACGCAGTCTGCATTTGAGCTTGGCTTTGACCGTGTGTCGCCGGTGGCAGCGCACCGTTTTTTTCAGGCCGGAAAACTCGAATGCGCGGATTGGGATGTCTTTCAGTGGCATGGCGAAAATTTCTCGCTGCCCATTGGCGCCGAGCATCTCTTCAGCGGCAGCGCCGTCGTGAATCAGGGTTTTACGTTTAAGAACGCCGTCGGCCTGCAGTTTCACAACGAACTTTCGCTCGAATGGTACACGATGTGGTATGAAAGCCTGCGCCACAAATTTGAAAATATGGATAAGCTTGCGCCACCTTCGCCCGACATGCCGTTCGCATCGTTGAAGAAGAATCTTTTCGCGCTGCTGAATACCTGGCAACGCGAATGGTCTTAGCCTTTTTGCCCTTGGGTCAATTCCTTGGCGAAAAGGTACACGAATTTCGTGATGCCCTCTTGATTCGCTCCAAAGCGCAACGCATCGCCGATGACTGCATAATGGATGCGTTCGCTTTGCGGCAGCGCGTGCACGTTATCGAGCGTAATGCCGCCGATCAGTACCAGCGGTAACGACGTGCGCGTCAGGTAATCGGCGACCAGATGGCGGTTGGTCGCAACCTCGGGTTTGGTCGGGCTCGGGAACATGGTGCCGAGCGCAATGTACGCGGGCGAGGGTTCGGCTTTGAGCGCAAGGGCGAGTTCAGCAAAACCGTGCGTCGACCTGCCATAAGGCACTGTCAGCGCAGCCGGCAGCGCATCTTCTTGCCCAAGATGCAGCGGCAGCGCGTACTTTTCTGCGAGCGCTGCGTGGTCGTTAACGACAAGGCTCGCGCCTGTGCTGCGGCATATGTCTATCATCGGCAAAAGATTTGTTTCGTACTCGCGCGCCGAAATGTTTTTGTGCCGGTATTGTATCGTTCTGCATCCGCCTTTGGTTGCGCCGGTGATAAAATCAGCGAGATGTATACCACGTTTTTCGCAGGTTTCGCCGTCGCAGATGAGATAGAGCGAGGGGCCGTTCGAAAAAATACCGCTTGCGTGCATATTGATGTCTGGTGAACTATCGACGCGAGGCAGGCTGCAAAGCGTTTCGCTGACCGATCGCGAAGGCGTGTAGCGCGAACGGCTTATGAAGTGCTGTCATTACAAACTGCCCGAACGGAGATATATGCGTAAACTCAATCTGGTTCTTTTTCTGGTATTGCCCGCGTATGCCAACATGCGCGCACCCGTCGAGGTGAAACGCGCGCCCAGTGCGCTCAGGGCAGAGCAGAGAGGCAAAATCGAAGTTTTGTCAGAGAGTCTTGAGTTCGATTGCCCCGCAGCCTATTCGGGTGGTGTCAATATGGCGCTTTTTGCCGACGCGGGTTGCGCAGCGCGCGTCACCTACCGCATTCGCTCAGAAGCGATGAGCGTGCAGCTCGCCTTCGTCTATTCGGGCACAGGTGAAGTTGCGTGGCAACTCGCGGGCAAGACATTCACCAGCAAACCCGCGCCGCTCTCGCCTCAACAGAAGTCTTGCCCAAACTGCCCGCAGTAGCTCGAGAAGCTGCAGACCGCGGTGCAGGTGCTCGACCTCGCGAAGGGCGAGAACACCCTCGTCATCGCATACCGGCAGCCACTCGAATTTCGCGAATCGGGGCACAGCTATTTCAGCGCAGGCAAATGGAAGCAGGGTTTTTCGTATGAGCTGTGGCCTATCGCGGAATGG
>JAKQXK010000567.1 GCA_029561505.1 Spirochaetota bacterium
CTTTGAAAGCCGCTGGGTCTAGCACCGCCATTTCGCTGAGGCTCTTGCGGTTCAGACCGATTTTTGCCTTAATGACGCCCGCGATGAAGCGGCTATAGCTCATGCCCTCTTCGCGGCAGGCAGCATTGATACGTGCTATCCAGAGTACGCGAAAGTGGCGTTTCCTTTGTTTGCGGTCGCGAAACGCCCACATATCAGCTTTGAGTGCTGCGTCTTTCGCCGTTCTGTAGAGGCGGCGACGACCGGCGCGAAAGCCTTTCGTGCGTTTGAGTATTTTTTTTCTGCGGTTTTTGTGTATTGTTCCGTTTGTGGCGCGCATTTCGTTTCCCTTACTTTATGCCGAGCAGGCGCTGTACACGCCCCTCGTCAGCTTCATGCACGTACGTTGCCGTCGCCAATTCGCCTTTACGTTTTGCGGTCTTCTTTGTCAGAATGTGGTTTTTGCCCGCTTTCATACGCTTAATCTTGCCACTTGCTGTAACACGAAAGCGCTTCTTGGCAGCCTTGTTGGTCTTTTTACCGTGCATTGTCCAGAATCGTAAAATCAGACAGAGCGTCAAACCGAATGGTGTTTACAGCGGCGTGGGCCGAAACCCGCCACTGTGGATTTTGGCCCACGCTGCCAACCTCAATTTAATTGACGCACCGTCTCATTTTTCGTGCATCGCACAAGTCGTAGGGGCCTTTACCCGTGCGCCGCGATATAATGTCGCAGAAAAATGTGCGACGCACTAAGGAAATTTTATGAAAATAATTAAACGATATGCCAACCGGCGGCTGTACGACCCCGAAACATCGCGCACCATCACCCTCGATGAAGTCGCACAATACGTGCGGGACGGCGTTGATATCAAGGTCGTAGACAATACCAACGGTGAAGACATCACACGCAAAGTACTCGGGCAGACCTTTCTGAAGCTCAACGAGTCTGATCACATCGGTAACCCCGTTCTGCAAAACCAGATGCTGAAACTTCTGATTCGCGAAAGCAAAGGGGGAGTTCTCGAAGTACTCAAGAAACTCGTACTTGCGGGGGTCGGCATGACGCAAAGTACGCCCGACGAGCGCAAGACCCTGCTTGAAATGCTGATTAACCCATCTGAGGCGCATGAACAAGAGCAGCGGGCCTTTCTGAAGGGTCTCGCCGATAAAGGCCAACAAGAAGCCGACCGTGTTCTTCAGAGTATTTCGGGTCTGGTATCAAACATTTCACAGTCGATTCAAGATAATATGGTGACGGTACTCGACCCAAACGAGCGCGCGCGCAAACTCGACAAACTGCTGGGGCAGATCGAGACCATTCAAAAATCGATCAGCAAGTTCAGTAAAAACGGCTCACCCGAAGCACCGGCCAAGTCGAACGCCAAAGCTGCAGGCTGAAGCGTGAAGCCGGTGTTGCGGGCGTAAAGGCGCATGCCGGTTATATCTCCACCGCCCCGGCAGGCGTTGCTCAGACAGCTGAGAAACCTTGCGTTCTTTCTGCTGCTCGCGATCGGCAGCGTTTGGTTTGTTTGTTATCGTTTCGGTGAAACCACGCATGAGAAGGCAGACAGGCTCTTTGCCGAAAGAAATTTCGTTAAGCTGCGCGACTTCACGCAGAAGCGGCTCGCGGCAGGTGAGGTCACGCCGCTGTTGCTCGGCCATTATGCAGTTGCCGAATTCACGACAAACCCCAAGAGCAACCTGACCTCGCTCTTGAACAATATTGCGGCGGCTGATGCCCGCGTTATTTTTCGCCGCGAAGCGCTCGTACGCATCGCGCAGATTACAGAAAATAACGCGCGTGCAGGTGAAGTGTTACAGCAGGCGCTGCTGCTCGAAAACCCACTGACCCCCGAAACGAAACAGGTAGTGCAGTCGCTTTTCAAAACCTCACATTCGCTCGCGGGCGCTGAAGTCGATTTTGCTCGCCTCGCCGGGCTTTTCCCTGAAACGGTGCGCCAGGTGAAAGCACGTGAACTGCAGTTTCGCGCGTCCCCGGGCACCGAAGGTGCTGTCTTGAGGCGGCTTAAAGACGGCGAAACCCTGCTCGTGCGCGTTACCGGTGAAGCGACCACGGTTTCAGGCAAAAAAGGGCGTTGGGTACATGCCATTGACACCGGCCTTGAGTCAGGCTGGGTGTTCGATGCGTATCTCGTACGACCAGACTAGCTGACTTTGTGCGTCGCACAACGCCAGCTGACGCGCAAGATTTTTTGCTTGCCGCCGCTTGCCTCTGACGCATGAATACGCAATGCATCCGTTCACGCGCGCTCTCAACGAGCGCAAGAAGCAGAAGGGATATCTTTTTATTCCCTACATTGCGTACGGTGACCCCGATGCAAAAATCACTTCTGAAATAATTGCAAAGATGATTGAAGGTGGTGCCGCCACTGTAGAAATAGGCCTGCCGTTTACCGACCCGGTTGCCGACGGCCCTGCGCTTGAACGCGCGTTCAAACGCTCGCTGAAAAATGAGTTTAAGGTTGCAGACGTGCTCTCGATGCTGCAAAAATTGCATAAGAAGTTTCCCGGTTTTCCATTCACGATCATGAGCTACGCAAATATCTTTTATCAGGCGGGTTTTAAGAACCTGCTCGAAAAACTCAGCGAGTGCAATGTGCAGGGAATCATTGTACCTGACATCCCTTACGATGAAAAAAAATACATTATCGAACGCGAAGGGCTGGCAGATGTGTTGAACCGCATCGCCTGGATAGATTTTGTCACACCCACAACACCCGCGAAAAAAATACAAGAAATCGCGCGCGACGCGCAGGGGTTTATCTATCTCGTCTCTTACAAGGGCGTGACGGGTCAGAAGAATTTTACCCTGAAACCCCTGAAGCCGGTGATCAAGGCGATTCGACGCGCCACCCGCGTACCGCTGGTGGTTGGGTTTGGTATTAAAGACAAGGTGCACGCGAGTGAAGCGGCGCGCTTAACCGATGGTTTCATCATGGGCACCGTTTTTCATGAGATGATTGAGCACAATATCGAACGAGCGCCCGCGATACCGCACGAGATTGGCTGGGCGCTGCCGGGCATGCTGCCTTAGCGAAGCAATCGACGCCCTGTCTGCCGCCCGGGTTTGGCTTAGCGATGCACACAGGCGAACAGATTACTCTCAGCAATAGAACGATAACGGCGCATATTTTTCGCGCGGCCGCCAGCGAAGCGCCGGCGGTGATTTTTTTGCCAGACCTAACAGGCGTCGGCGAAACACAGCTTGAAACTGCAGCGCTTCTCGCCGGTGAAGGTTTTACCGTGGTTGTGCCCGATCTCTTCAGTGAAGAGGGCGCCGCGCGTTATTGCCTGCGCATGTTTTTTGATGCCGCATTTCTGACCAACAAAGCCGGCAATCAGGGTGCAGTTGAAGTTTTCGAACTAATCGAACACGTGAAGCGGATGCCAGGCATAGACGCGGGGCGCATTGGGTTGATTGGGCAGTGCCTCACGGGCGGTTTCGCGCTGCACGCTGCGCTCAGAGACGATATCAAGGCGCCGGTAGTTTTTCATCATAGCTTCGGGCTCACAGGTAGTGGCATGCCTGAGCTCGCGGGTCGTGCCATCTGCAAGCCCGTGCAGGGCCATTTCGTGCAAGTTGATCCGATGTGTCCCAAATCAAGGGTCGAACAGCTGCGCGATCAACTCGGCACCTATCTCGAAGTCAATTATTACGACTGGCTGCCGCATGGCATACCGCATTTCTTTCGCCGCACCGATGAGGGCCGTCGCGCTTACATCAACATGGTGCGGTTTCTCAAGATGCAATTAAGTTAAATTCGCATCGAGTGGTGCGGCAGCACCACACTCGATGCGAATTTGAAGCTTTTGGGCAACCTGTATTTGACGCCGGGTTTCGAACTCCATAAGCTCCTTAGCAAATGGCAAAGGAAGCGCACAAAATCTATAACAAAGAAGGCGCCGCGACTCGCGAAGAACCGTGGATTTTTCGTACCTATGGCGGGCATTCTAATGCCCGGGCGACGAATGATCTCTACCGCAAGGGGCTTGAACGCGGGCAAACCGGTCTGTCGATAGCTTTTGACCTGGCGACGCAGTGCGGTTACGACTCAGACCATGCAATGGCCCGGCCAGAAGTTGG
>JAKQXK010000579.1 GCA_029561505.1 Spirochaetota bacterium
CACGCCGTCGGGTTGCTCGCGGTTTGAAAGAAATTCTACGCCGTGCGCCACGAGCAGCTGATTCAGCCACCCCGAACGGTCGGTTGACGCTGCGGCTCGTTTTGCCTCAGCAAAGCTGTCCGCATCAATCTTGATACCTGCCGGTGGTTTGATCTTGTTCTCGGCCTTTAGCGCCGCAACCTTACGGTCGGTTGCCTCTTTTCGTGCCTGTTGCTCGCGCTGCCAGGTGCTGTCTTGTGCTTTCTGTTTTTGCATCAGCTGGTAGTCTTCAGACCCCTGCCAGATAACGCGGCTTTTGCCGCCAGAGTTGTTCTGCACAAAGAAGAAATCCTGCTCGCGCGCGGGTTTGAGGTTGTGCAGGTATCTTTTGATGAGGGGAGCCTGCTCTTTCGTGATGACGAGCCTCTGCGCGTAGACGAACATCTCGTCGCCTTCGCTCCATGGGTCTGGTTCAACAGCGAGTTCTTCGTTGCCATTTTCGCGCAATAGGTACCGCATCGCTGGCAGCACGTCGCGCATGTCGGCGATATGCGTTGGCCGTGATTGCGGTATCTGAGCTGGTGCCGCCGCAGAGTTTTCGGTAAATGGAGCCTGGCGTGGCGCTGCCCGCTCTTTTTGCTGCCATGTATCAAGAGCGGTGCCGTCGCCATGTGCAATCTGTGATTCGGCCGTGCCATCGGCATCGACCCATTCGGCCATCGGCTTCTTGTAACCGAGCGCGCGGTCTGCACCTTCATGCGCTTTCTCTTTTGCATCGAGAAAACCATCGATGAACCGGTCGCTGCGCATGTAGGCCCCCAATGCCGCCAAAACCGAGCCCAACGCGAGATATCCCCAATTCGACAAAGGCCAGGGCTGCTTCGAAGTACAGGCATCGACCGCTTTGACGAAAATCAGCAAGCAACCACCCGCGATCAGAAGCGTTGAGCCTATCACATAAAAAAATTGCGCGAAGGTGTCGAGCATCCAGTGCAGCGCAACGCGTGCCGGCGATTCGCGGCGAGACGCGCTATCGCCCAAAAGAAAACCTGAAAGTGTATAAAAAAGCGCACCGAAGATAAAGAGAGAAACGAACAAAGCGGCGATGAGCACCAACGGATTCGCCGTGAATCTTTCAGCGAATTCGAAACTGGAGTCAACCCCCCATTTAAGAAAAGCATAAAACACAACGCCAAGCAGAATCAGTGAAAGTGCGTAGCGCTTGTGACGGTTCATTTCAGCGACCGAGCCCAAATCGTTGAAATATTGCCTTAAGAAAAATCATGATTCTGAGAATTCTGGCACGTTCACCGGGATAATGCTGTAGGGTCGATAAAATTTTTAAATAAGGTGGTATGCAGTCGCGGCTTGCGCAAAAAGTCTGCATAACCGCATAAATCCCCCCTCAGATTGAGCACCTGTCATCCCTTCGATAGGCCCGGTATCGACCAAAGGTTATATAGTGCAACCTCCTTTTTGCAAGTATGCTGAGCTTTATGGATCACAACACGAGGACTTCTATTGAGCGCAGGCACTTTCCGAGGCGCAAAAAAGGGGCCATCACCGCACGCATGTAGAATACGGCGTGCAGCGCCTTTTTGAAGGGCTTCATTCTCAAATTCGCTTTACGACCGGGTTTTGCCCAGAAGGCAATTGCCGCATATTAGCTGCAGCTTTCAAGACCCGCGCCAAAGCCCCGCGCCGCGACGCCGACACGATATAGCCAAGGCATTTCTTTGTACCGCAGCGGCAAACGTGGTCTTGCCAGTAATCCATATTAAAACCGTAGTCATAGGTGAGTTCTTCACCCGCTTCGATCGCGCGCTTTGACAGAATCCAGATGCGGCCTTTGATGATCTGCACCTCACAGTTCGGGTCGCACGAGTGGTTGATGAGCCGGGCCTTGTTGTGCGGCACATTGCCGTCGATATCGTACTTATTGTTTACCTGTTTACGCTCAACAATAAGTACGATATCGACGGCAACGTGCCGCACAACAAGGCGCGGCTCATCAACCACTCGTGCGACCCGAACTGCGAGGTGCAGATCATCAAAGGC
>JAKQXK010000608.1 GCA_029561505.1 Spirochaetota bacterium
GGTCGACTGGCTCACGGGCCTCAAATTCGACCTCGCGGCTATCGGTCGCCTGCTGAAAAGCCGCGGCGTTGCATTCATTCTCGACGCCGCGCAGGGCGCGGGCCACGTTGATATCGACGTTAAGGCGCTCGGCGTCGACGCAATGGCCTTCTCTTGCTGGAAATGGCTGCTCGGCCCATTAGGTTCAGGCGGCTTATTCATTGACGACGCATTTTTGAAGAAACTCGACATCCGCGTAGCGGGCACCTCGTCTGTCAAAAACGACGATGTCTATTTGCCGCACCGCGAGGACTATAAAGAGAGCGTTGAACGTTTCATGCTTTCGACCGCGCCCTACATGAACTGGGTGTTCTTGTCAGAATCGCTCGATTTTCTGCACCGCGTGGGGTTCGACGTTGTTCAGGCGCGGCTTTTTGAACTGGCCGATGCGGTGTCAGCACTGCTGAGCGCGCAGGGCTTCGAGGTTCTACGGGATAATTTCGGACCAGAAAAAAGTGCGATCGTCTGCGCACGACGAGACGGTGACATGACGTCGTTACATGTCAAACTGATGCAGGCGGGCGTGCAGTGCGCTCTGCGCGAAGGCTATTTGCGGTTTTCACCGCACCTGAATGTCTTCGACGAAGATCTCGAAAGGTTCAAGAAGATACTTTCGGAAATTTAAGCAGCTGCTTGACACGCTCTTCGCTGTAGCCGCCCGCTTCGCCGCGCTGCGTGAGCGCGACCCCACTTTCAGTTTCGGCGGCAAAACCTGCGTCGGCGATCAGCTGCCGCGTTTCATTGAGATTTGAGCCTTTTACGTTGAGGTAGCCCGAAGCGAAGAGCGAGTTGGCAACCATGAGCGCCGGTGCCTGCAACGAACGCAGGTGTCCTTCGCGGCCTGCGGCGATGCGTATCTCAGCTTCAGGGTTAATGAGCCTGAAGGCAATTAGCACGCGCAGACAAAATTCGGGTGTGAGCTGCTGCGGCTTCTGTACCGCGTGCCCTGGCACCGGAATAAAAAAGTTCACGGGAATCGAAACAACGCCGAGTCGTTTGAGTTCGAATGCAGCATCGACCAGATGCTCTGCGCTTTCGCCGAGACCGACAATGACTCCCGAACAGAGGCCCACGCCCGCACCTTGCAGATTTTCGAGAGTAGCCACACGGTCACGGTAGGTATGCGTGCTGCAGATTTCACCGTAGTGCTCTTCGGCGGTGTTGAGGTTGTGGTTATAGCGATCAAGGCCGGCTTTGGCGAAAAGTTCTGCCTTTTGGCCGTCGACAAGCCCGGCCGAAAGACACACGCGCATGCCGAGTTCTTGCGTGATTTTCGCGATCAGCTGCGCGAGTTCTTCTGAGCGGTTTGCCGAAGGCCCTGTGCCTGCCGTGACCATACAAAACCGGTATGCCCCCGAATCGCGCGCAGATTTTGCCTCTTCGAAGATCGCCTCGCTACTCTTGAGCGCGTAAGGCTCGATGCCAGAATCGGCGCCTTTTCGCTGCGCGCAATAACCGCAGTCTTCGGCGCAGCGCCCATTTTGAATGTTGTCGAGAATGTGAATGCGTACGGTCTTGCCGAAATAGCGTTCGCGAAGTTCGGCGGCTTCGGCAAGCGCAGCATAAAGCGCCGTCTCGCCCGCAAGAATTTTCAGCACATGCCCGCGCAGCTCAGCGTCGGCTTCAAGGCTCGTAGTCATTGATGATTTCTCCAATACAGGCAAAGGTCTTCTCGAGCGCAGAATCTGAAATGTTATATGGCGGCGTCACGTAGATTACGTTTCCGAGGGGCCTGAGGATAACTCCCTCAGCCAAAGCCTGGCGCCGCATCTCGGCCCCGTGCCGAAACGTGTAACCTGCCGCGGCGCTGCCCGTGTGCAGATTCGCGGCACTCACGGCCCCGAGACTACGAGCGCTGTGAAGCCTTTCGGGAAAAAGGCCTTCAAGATTGCGCCAGTAGCGCAGCATCTTCTGCTGCAGTGCGCGCACCTGTGGCAAAAACTTTTCTTCATTACACAAGGCGAGCGAAGCGACGGCAGCCGCACAGCCAAGCGGGTTGCCGCTCATGGTATGGCCGTGATAGAAAGTTTTCTGAGCGTCGGCAGAGGCAAAAGACCGGTGAACGCGCTCAGCAACGAGTGTGACCGCGAGCGGCAGCGAGCCACCGGTGAGTCCCTTTGCCAATGCCAGAAGATCGGGTGTCACCCCGGCGTGTTCGTACGCGAACATTTTGCCCGTGCGCCCGAGACCTGTAAAAACTTCATCGAACAGTAACAAAAGATCGTAACTCTTGCAGATGCGGTCGATCGCGGTCAGAAGTTGCGGTTCTTGAAAGTGCATGCCGCCCGCAGCCGCAATCAGCGGTTCAACGATAATACCTGCCGCACTGTCACGGTTCTGCCGCACCCAGGTTTCGATTTCATCGAGCACCGTCAGGTCTGCGTCTTGCTGCGGGTAACGAAATGATTTTGTTTTGAAAAGCAAAGGTTCAAACGCGCGGTTAAAAACCGACTCGCCGCCAGCGCTCATCGCACCTACCGTATCGCCATGGTACGCCGAATCGAATTTGATGAAAACATTGCGCGCAGGCTGCCCTTCGTTGTGCCAATATTGCACTGCGAGTTTCAGCATCACCTCGACTGCCGTTGAACCGTTATCGGAAAAAAAAGTGTGTGTGAACCTTTCGCCCGTCAAATGCATGAGCGCCCGATCAACAAGCTCAGCGCTCTCATGCGTGAACCCTGCGAAAATGACATGGTCAAGCTCTGCCAGTTGCCGGTTGATCGCCCCGACAATCTGCGGGTGGTTATGGCCGTGAATAACTGTCCACCACGAGGCGATCGCGTCGACGTAACGGCGCCCTTCGACATCAAACACGTATTCACGCTCGGCCCGTGAAATTTTCAGTGGCGCTTCACCCCCCAGCTGCGCGGTAAACGGATGCCAGATCATTGCAGATATTGCAGCAGAGCGCCGCCTCTGTCAAACTCGATTGCGAGCTGCTGCAGCGCCGCCGGCGAGAGCTTCGAATCTGGCAGCAGCAGGTCACCCACAAGGCGAGCGCCGGTCATGTGCAGAACTGTGCGGATGTTATCTTCTCTGAGCGGGCCGGGTTTGCCGACAAAAATAAATCCACAATTTTCTGCGCCGGCGCTTAGCAGCGCTGCATGCGAGAGCACTGAATGGTTGATCGTGCCCAGTTCGGTAGAAGCGACGAGCACGACGGGCTCACGCAGTTCGCGTATCAGATCTAGATTTGTATACGAGCGATTCAGCGGTACCATGAGGCCGCCCGCAAGTTCAATGATGAGCGCGTTACCCTTGCCCTGCAGCTCACGCAAAAGGTATTGGGGATTAATCTCTGAATGCTCGAGCTCAGCGGCAAAATGCGGCGACGCGGCTGTTTTGAAGTTGTAGATGTCTGAGTGTACAACCTCGGCCGCAAGCCCTGCTAAGCCCTGCACCGTTTCACGGTCGCTCACCTCACCCGTTTGTACTGGCTTGATATACTTTATGGCCGCATCTTTATGGCGCGCCATAATCAGCGCGCTCGCAAGCGTCTTGCCGACGTCGGTACCTGTACCTGCAACGATAAGCGCCATATCACCCGGCCCTTATGACCTCAGCCACGCGCTCAGTCTGAGCTGCGGTCACCCTTGTGTTTAACGACAAACGAACGCGCGATTCTTTTACGGTGGGTGGCCTGATGGCGCGCGCATGAAAACCCGCTGCGGCAAATTTCTGCGATAGCGCCAGCGCAGCCTTTTCGCTTTCGCAGATGAGCGGCACGATGTGCGATATGTTTGTGGAATCGGTTGTGAGGCCCGCCGCCCGGCGAATCGTGCCTGCAGTCTGCCAGAGCCTTTCCCGGTCAGGCTGCAGAATTTTGACGAGTTCGATTGCCGCCTGAACTGCGTGCAGAATCGCGGGCAGCGGCGCCGTCGAAAACACAAAGGTGCGGGCGTTGTGCATGAGGTAGGCGCGCGCCCTTTCGCTGCAGACTACGGCGGCGCCTTCGAGCCCAAGTGCCTTGCCAAAGGTTATCATGCGAAAATCGGCCCCAACGGGAGAGAGCCCCCGGCCAGCTTCACCATAAACTCCGATTGCGTGCGCGTCGTCGATATAGAGCAGAGCATCAAAATCACTCTTCAGGCGCAGCAGCGCTTCGACGGGGGCGAAATCACCATCCATGCTGAATAGTGTTTCCGTAATGATGATCGCCCTGGGTGCCCGGTGTTTCGCCAAGAGCTCGGCAAGATGCCCCATATCGTTGTGCCTGAAATAGACTTTTTTCGCACCCGAGAGCCTCACACCGTCGACGAGCGACGCGTGCGCCAGCCGGTCGATAAAGGCGACGTAAGACGCGTCGCAGATTGCCGAGAGACATCCGAAATTCGCGGTGTAGCCATTCGCAAAAGTGAGCGCCGCTTCGCCCTGAAGCCAGTCGGCCACGGCCGCTTCAACGTGCCCAAAAATATCGCGATGGCCGCGCACCAGCCGGCTCGCAGTAGAACCCGCGCCATAGAGATCAATACCGGTCTTCAAAGCATCGCAGAGTGCCGGGTGAATAGAAAGGCCCAGGTAGTCATTTGAACAGAGATCAACCAGGCCATCGGGGGGCGCTTCGAGATAACGCAGCCTGTTCGTCTTTTCTGCATGCAGCAGAAAGTCGTTAATCTGTCCGGTGAATGCCTGCATGCCGCCTGCGGGCAAACTCAAGGCGCACGACAGGCTTTGAAAACAATTACAGGGCGTCGCGCCGGTTGATCCATTCAGTGGCTTTGGGCCAGACCTCGCGCGGCGCAGACTTGCCGCAGACAAGATCCATATGGCCGTAGCTCGTTGAGCTGCCATATTCTTTACCGAACACAATCAGCTTGCGCTCGCAGTTCAGCTGGTCCATCGTCCATTCGACGCCGTCGAGCGCGCAGAGCCAGTCGCGGTCACCCGCGAGCATCAGCGTCGGCACGGTGATGCGGCGGTCGTCGGCGCGGTGCGGAAAACCACCCGACAGCCGCGGCATACCTTCAGCTGCAGAGATCAGTTTAATCTGGTTCCATTCGTTGACAGCGATCGGTTCTATCATGTTTTCGAGCACCTTGTGCGCAATTTCAGCGTCCATATTTTCAGGGTTCCAGAGAAAGCGGTTCCAGAAGGTGTTGAGACTTGCGAACGGAATCATCGGCTTGTAGAAGGTCTTTAACGGAAAATACTGCATCGCGCTGATATAGTCGAGCAGCGACCTGAAATGGTTAATCGTTGAATAGGTGTAATTGAGCGCAGTCGCGAAGGTCGTGAGACTCTGCAGGTTCGAAGCCTTGTGGCGAATCTGGTAAAAGAAACCCAGAATGCCGCCCATACTGTGGCCCACCCAGTGCATCTTTTCACTGCCGTGCTGCTTTTTGACGTATTCAACAACTGTGGGCAAATCGCAGAGTAAGAAGTCGTCGATCGACCACTGCTTGCCGCGGCCCGTCTGCGGGCCGTCGCTGCCTGTGCGGCCGCGCAGGTTCATGGCGTAAACTGCGTAACCCTGATCGGCCAAGTGCCGTGCGTAAGACAATTCGGGCACGCCGAAATCCCAGACATTGTGGTTTGAGGCAATGCCGTGCAGTAGCATCACCGGGTATTGCCTCGTGACCTTCTCGGGCAGATAGCTGTAGACTGCGATATTCCAGTGGTCGGGCGTCTGCAGTTTTACGTGCCCGGTCTTGATTTTCATTTTCTCTGCGGTTGCCATGATTATTCCTTAAACATGCTATCGATGAGCGCTGCATACTTTGCGTGCACGACATTGCGCTTGATCTTCATCAGCGCCGTGAGTTCGTCACCGACCCGCAGCTTGTCGGGCAAGAAACGCAGATGCGAAATGCGTTCGTAGCTTTTAAAACCGTTCTGTTCACTGATCAGTTCGTGGCAGATTTCTTTGAAGATGGTGACGAGTTCACCATAGGTATTGAGGTCGTTTTTCAGGTCGAACTCCGACACCTGATACCCCGCATCGAGCAGACGGTCATAATCAGGCCAAATGAGCACCCCAAGATTTTTCTGGTCTTGCCCCACCACGACCGCCTGCTCGATCAGCGGGTGCTGCGCGAGCAGAGTTTCCATCGGCACGGGTTCGAGGTTTTCTCCCGAGCGCAGCACAATCGTGTCTTTCGCGCGGCCGCGAATTGAAAGCGCCCCGCTGCGCGTGAAAACGCCGATGTCGCCGGTGTTCATAAAGCCGTCTTGCAGAACCTTGAGCGTGGCATCGCCGTTCTTGTAATAACCCTGCATGACGCCAGGGCCCTTGACGAAAATAACCCCAGGTTCGCCCGGCGGCATGATGCGGCCATCTTCACCGCGTATCTCGACTGTCGTGCGGTCGGGCACAAAACCGACCGTACCCATGATCACCTTGCCGGGCTGCCGCATCGAAATCAGCGGTGAGGTTTCGGTCATGCCATAACCCTCGTAAACGGGTATGCCAATCGCATTGAAAAATTCATCGATGTGCAGCGGCAGCGCGCCCCCGCCTGAAATGGTGCCGCGCAGTTCGCCGCCGAGCATCGCCCGCACGCGCACGAGAAAGATCGAATCCATGTAGACGTCGGGGCCTTTGAGTCCCGCTAGCGAAAACACCGAAAAGGCCTTTTCGAAAAAACTGCTCAGAAAATTCTTTTCACCGGTTTCGGCAGATTGGCCCGCCACGACATTCTGCGCCCGGTGCAGACGCTGCTTGATGCCGTATGACAGATCGAACAGCTCGCGGTTGAAAGCCTCTGTTTTGTCGATGCGTTCGCGCAGTTTCTGGTAGATCTGCTCCCACAGGCGGGGGGCAGACGCCATGATCGTCGGCTTCGCGCGAATGAAGTCTTCCATCAGGTCTTTCTTGTTCGAATAATAATAGTGCGCACCCGAAAAAATCACCGAATAGAGCATGAAGCGCTCATAGATGTGCCACACCGGCAAGATCGACAAGATACGGTCGCGCGGTGACATCTGCAGAATTTTTGGAGCAATCTCGAGCTGGTAGAGCATGTTGGCGTGCGACAGCATTACACCCTTCGGTTCGCCGGTCGTGCCTGAGGTATAAATAATTGTGAACAGGTCACCCGGTAGAATTTTTTTACGCAAGGCTTCGAGCTCTTTTAGCTCCTCATCGCTTGCAAGTGGCAGATCGGCAAGCAGGCGTGGCAGTACGTTCAGCTTCTCGTCGGCGGCTGTTTTTTCAGGGAACAGCGGATCCATGATGTAGACCTTGGTGCCACGTTTTTTAAGCACTCCGCCGATTTTTTTGTAGAGGCGCAGGTGCTCGACGAAGCAGATTTCAGCCTCGCAGTGGTTCAGAATAAATTCGAGTTCTTGCGGCGTTGAATCAGACCCGCGCGGCACTACAATCGCGCCCGCCATCTGAATCGCCATATCGGTCACAAGCCATTCGGCAGAGTTGTCGCCAAAGATCGCGACGCGGTCGCCCGGTTTGACCTGCCCCTGAATCAGGTGAATTGCCAATGCCTGCGCGCGCTCGTACAGCACGCTGAATTTCGTCGGCACAAAAAACTTATGCGAGTCTTTCGAGTAAAAGCCCTGCTCGGGATATTTCTGCGCGCTCGCAGCAAAAACTTCTGGCAAATTCTGCATAAGGTTGCGGTAAAAGAGCAACGCGACTCATCGCGTCGATGAGAATTACAAATGAGTTACACTTGTTTACAGAACTTCGCTTCGACTCTCAAGCGGGCAGCATATCTTAGAACAGCGGATGCGATGCAAACGAGGCATTGACGGGTGCCGCGTACGTCTGTGCTCCGCTGAAGGCGAACCGGCCTGCGTAGACCGCCCCGCTTTTCCAGCGCAGCACAAAATTCTGCGAGTGACCCCCGACCCCAAAGCCGCGAATCTGGTGTGCGTCGCGCGGGTCGCCGCCGGCCAGCCAATTGAGCTCGCGAGGTGCAAGGCCCGTCGCAAGTGCCACATCGGCGAGCATCGAGATGGCAAGGCGTGTCGGTGTCGCGTAGGCATTCAGAAACGGGTTGGTTGCAGCCGCCGCCGCATTGCCAGCGACGAGTGTGAGCGCGTTACCCGGTGCCGCATAAAACTGCAGGTCGGTGATGGTGCTGCCGCTGAACACGAGGCGCTCGCGATTTTGTGTACCCGCGAAATTTGTGTAGCTGTCAACCAGCCCACCTTCCGGGTCGATGACACCTTCACTAAACCGGAGTACGTCGCTGACGGCTTCGCCGCCGCTCAGGCCATCGCGTGCCACGTCGGTGCCCATATACTCTGAAGCTATGTGGCGAAACTTCACACACTTATTACCGCTGCACGGCTCAGCGACTAGGGCATTGCCATGCACGAGCACGCTTTCTCCCGTGAAGTAATTTACCGATGATGTATACCTCACCCCGGCTTCACGCGACGAAAACTCGTAGGTGCGGCGCAGGTTGATCTGAAAACCGAAAAGCTCTACGTTGGTGCGAAAATCGAGCAGCAGGTTCTGCCGCTGCTTGTTCCACAAGATTACCACATCGCCGGCTTTATCGCGTGTCTCTGCAACTCCGCCCGATGTACCAATGACACGGGTGCGAATGCGCGCGCGGTAGTCATAGGGCTCGATGCACGTCTCTTCGTAGGTTTCGATCACGAACGGAATTTTTGCGCCGTTGCGAATCGCATAGCCATTGTATTCGAAATAGTTTTCGAGTCCGGTATATTTATAGAACTCAAAGAGCTGCTGCACGCGGCGCATGACCGGCTCTGAAACGGTAATCGTGAATTCGCGCCCTGAGAGGTCGCAGCCGCCGAGGCGGTTGTGGCAGAATGCCCTGATATCGGGCAACGCGAGATCGAGAAACAGCGCGCGCAGCTCGAGCTGAACCTGAGTGAACTGAATTCCGCAAAGACGGCGTGTGTGCGCATCGAGCGCTGTTGCTCCGGGTGCGTAATCCATGTAACAGCGGCCGAGATCGATCGTGCCGTCAGTTCTGCCGGTAAGCACGGGCAGCGGCAGCGAAAAATCTTGGGGAACATGTTTGTTCGAATAGACTTCACCCGGCCCTACATACGTTGCGCCAACGCCCCCTGTTGCGACGCCGGCGTCGCGGATTTCGATATCCGCCGCTTTTTCGACTGCACTCTGGCCATTAACGCAGCCGGCCCCCAATAAGGCGGCAAAGGCCGCGAATACCATTACCCGTTTCATTACCCTATTTGACGAGGCAGAGTCATAATTTCCAGCAAAATTCTTTTTCGCCGAATCACTTTACGCCGCCCGCAAATAACCGTTTCAGGCCCAAGTGGCTGTCGCTCCGAAAAATAAACCGAAAAAGCGAACCCGCCTCGCCGAGATGGGTCCCGAGATCGAGATACGCAGCGAAGAGCCCGTCATTGACAAGACGCTGGCAAAGAACCCGTATACCGAATCAAGCATTCAATGGTATCTCGAAGAAATAAACAAAATCCCTCTGCTCACTCGCGAAGAAGAAGACCGGCTCGCACGCGGGGCGATCGCGGGCGACGCAAAGTCTAAAGAACGGCTGATCACAGCGAACCTGCGGTTTGTCGTGCAGGTTGCGAAAAAATATCAGAAATTCGGCATCAGTCTCTTAGATCTTATCAACGAAGGCAACCTCGGTCTCATAAAGGCCGCCGAGCGCTTCGACCCCGACATGGGTTACCACTTCATCAGTTATGCCGTCTGGTGGATTCGCCAGGCAATCATTCTCGCGATCAACCAAAAGGCCGCGATGATCCGCCTGCCCATGAACCGCACAATCGACGTTGCGCGCATCGATGCTATTCAGAAAGAGCTCGAGAATGAGCTCGGCGAAGAACCGACGCTCGCGCAGATTGCCGACCGTCTCGATATGCCAGAAGCCGAAGTTCGGTGGCTGAAACAGATTTCATCTGATTACGTCTCGCTCGACGTACCGGCCAACGCCGATTCAGAAAATACGCAGATCTCGCAGGTGCGCGACGACAAGTACATCTCACCCGAAGATCAGGTCATGCAGGGTGCATTGCACGACTCGCTGCACCAGATTCTGAGCGAGCTCACTGCGAGCGAACGTGAAATTATTGAACACCGATACGGTCTTAATGGTAAAAAAACCCTTTCACTGACGCAGGCCGGTAAAAGATTCAACCTTTCAAAAGAGCGCGTGCGCCAAATTGAAAAACTGACCCTGCTGAAGCTGCAGAAATACGGTAAACAACGCCATCTCGAAGATTTTCTCGATCAAGAAGACTGACCCTTGCGTGCCCGGCGCATGCGCTATTCAACGCTGCTGTGGCCCCAACTCTATTCCCGGTTACAGATTCTGTTGCTGTGCCTTTTGGCATGCGCCGTGGTCACGGCAGCAACGATCACTGTTTACCTGCTGACGCAGCCCGACACGACAACATACACACGCGCCGCTGAACGCGCCCGCTCTGGTTTACAAATGAAACTTGCGGGTATAGACGCCTGGCGGTGGCGACAGAACTTCGCCTGCCAGAACATGCCCGACGATTGCCTGAAACTCAAGCTGCAATTCGGTGCTGCTGCGGCCGATTCAGGCCAGCACACGATTCGCCTCACCTCGCCCGAAGCCTGCGCAATATGCCATGCAGGCGAAACGGCGCAGTTTGCCCAGCTGCACGCCGTTTTCCCGTCGCTACCGGCCAGCAGCGCCCTGCTGTGGCCCGCGCAGGCCACGGCCGCGACGCTGAGCGCTTTGTGCATCGGCCTCGCCTTTGCATTTTTTCAGCTGCGCCGCAGAGCCCAAATAGCCGGTAACTGTGTAGCTGCGCTCTGCATTGCCGACGCTGCCCCAAAAATAGTTCGGCGCTGGTTCAGGCGCCTCAACCGATCACCGTTCACCGCGAGTTATGTTGAGCGCGAAGAGCTGCGCATGCGGTGGATTACGAACCCGGAGAAATTTGCGCGCTGGCTAGAAGCAGAAAAACAAAACCTGAGGAAAAATCGAGACTATCTGAAGCTTGTGGCCATACAGGGTGACGCCGACCGCGTCACGGCTTTACCGATAGAAATGCTACGGTTCGTGTATCGTTTTCTTGCATCGCCGAGCCCCGCGCCGGTGCTCGTCGATGAGAAGCTAATCGCCAATAAAGAAGAAAAAGTAATTTATATGCGACGGCTTGTTGCCAAAAACAAATCGGGCGCCTCACTACGTTTGATAATTTGGGAGCCCGAATAGATGCCAGAAGAGAAGAAAGTTACGGCCGCAAAAAAGAAAAAGCCTGTGAAGGGGCCCAAACCGGCACTTGTCATCGTCGAGTCTCCGGCGAAGACGAAGTCGATTGGCAAATTTCTGGGTAGCAAATACCGCGTTGAATCTTCAAAGGGGCACCTGATCGACCTGCCGCGCTCGAGCATGGGAATCGATATCGCCAACAACTTTGAGCCGCTCTATATTACGATTCGCGGCAAAGGCAAAACACTGGGCGAGCTGAGAAAGGCCGCAAAAAATTCTTCTCAGGTTCTGCTTGCGACCGACCCCGACCGTGAGGGCGAAGCGATTAGCTGGCATCTCGGCCGTGCGCTGTCTGAAGTGAATTCAAAGATCAGTCGCATCGAATTCAACGAAATCACGAAAGAAGCCGTGCTCAAAGCGGTTGAGCATCCGCGGGCAATTGATATGTTACGCGTCGATTCGCAGCAGGCGCGCCGCGTGCTCGACCGCCTTGTCGGCTACGAAATTTCGCCGGTGCTGCAGAAAAAATTTGGTTCACGGCGCTTCTCTGCAGGGCGTGTGCAATCCGCCGCTCTGAAAATTATCTGCGACCGTGAAATTGAAATAGAAGGTTTTGTCGCCGAAGAGTTCTGGGAATTCGACGCGCATTTCTCGGGTGCGAACAGCAAGGCAAAAGACAAAGAAACGCTGTTTCGACTTGCGCAGATAGACGGCAAGAAAGTTGTTATCACCAATAAGGCTGATGCCGACGCGCTCGCAGCCCGCGCCGAGGCCGCCGAATATACGCTCGCCTCGCGCAAGACCACCGAACGCCGCATAAAGCCACTCGCTCCCTATATCACGAGCCGGCTGCAGCAAGACGCTTCGACGAGGCTCGGCTTTCGTGCGCAGAAAACGATGTCAATCGCACAATCTCTCTATGAAGGTGTCGAGCTCGGCAAAGAGGGTTCGCAGGGTCTCATTACCTATATGCGTACCGACTCGACGCGCATTTCGGCGACAGGGCTTGAACAGGCGCGCACTTACATCGGCGCGGCATTCGACGCGGCGTACCTGCCAGACGCCCCGGTTCAATACAGCAAAAAGGCTGAAAATACGCAAGATGCACACGAAGCGATCAGGCCTACCGACGTGAACCGCACGCCTGAAAGCGTCGAGAAGTACCTCGACCGCGACCAATACCGGCTCTACGCTCTCATCTGGCGCCGCTTCGTCGCATCGCAGATGACTTCAGGTGTTGATGAATTGGTTACGTTAGAAGTACAAGGAAGTACAAAGTCGACGCCGGGCACGAGGCCCTCTGCGGCGGCGACTGAGGTCCATGAAGGTACGAAGTCGGTACCCGATGCAGACCAATCATTGATATTTCGTTACTCCAGCTCACGCCAGCTTTTTCCCGGCTTTCGTGCTATATACCCGCTCGGTGAAGAGAAAATCGGTTATGTACCTACCTTCGTCGAAGGTGAGGCGCTGAAGCTACTCGATCTCGCGAAACAGCAGAAATTCACGCAACCGCCGCCGCGTTATACTGAGGCATCGCTCATTAAGGCAATGGAAGAATCGGGTATCGGCCGCCCGGCGACTTACGTACCGACAATCGGTACGCTCGACAAACGCGCCTACATCGAGCGCAAGGGCCGCCAGCTGATACCGACAAAACTCGGCCGGGTGGTGAACGACATCATGGCGGCGCACTTTCCCGAAATCGTCGATCTGAAGTTTACTGCCAACATGGAAGAGAAGCTCGACAGCATTGCTCAGGGGCAGAATAACTGGCGGCATATGCTCGGCGATTTTTATCCCCATTTTCATGGCACGGTTGAACGCGCAGGCGATGAAATAGCCGATCAGACGCATCTCGTGAGAATTCCTCTCGATCGCGAGTGCCCAAAATGCGGTAATATGCTGATGCAAAAGCTCGGCAAGAATGGTTACTTCATTGGCTGCAGCAATTTTCAGGGTGGCTGCCGCTTCTCTGAAAGTATTCCACTCGGCACCTGCCCCCTATGCGGCGGCAGCGTCGTGAAGAAGAAGGGCAAGAAAGGCCGTGGATTTTTCGGGTGCGCAAACTACGCGACAACCGGCTGTGAATTCACCATGCTCGAAACGCCGGCAAAACGTACCTGCCCTAAATGCGATTCGATCATGGGCCAGAAAGTGCGCAAAACCGGTATCACGCTCACCTGCCAGAACCCTGAATGTAAGCATGTGATCGAAGAGGCGTCTGAAGATCTGCCGGCGGACAGCACCGGCGGCGAAGGCGCCGCGTAGGCCAGTAGTTTCCTTTTTCAGGAAACGACTAGAGCGCAGTGTATAGACGCCGCAGCGCCTGGTAATACGAGACGTGCAGGTTGGGCGGGCGCGTGCCCGAGTGCGAAAGAATGAAACTGTAGAGTGTATGCACCGACAGCGAATATTTCTCTAACCGGCCAGTCTTCGGGGGATTGCGCTCAAACGCCTTTTCGACAAAACGAAACAGGTCACCACCGTGCATCGAGGTAAACCGCGCAGCGATTTCGGGTGGCGATGAATACACCAGAGAGAACAGCAGCGCAAAGAACTCGGGATATTCCCGGTTGAACCATGAAATGGCGCGAAACATCTCGCGCATCTCGGCGAGCAGCGAGTCGGTGCGCACAATGCGGCTGCGCAGCCGCCTGATCATGTAGAGGTGCGTCGCACGCAGGCAGATCCAGTAGAGATTCTCTTTGCTGCCGAAATGGTGGTAGATGCTGGGTTGCTCAAGCCCCGCTTCAAGACTGATTTCGCGTACCGAAGTACCGTAGAACCCCTTGCGTGAAAAAGCGACTGCCGCCCCCACAAGAATGCGCTCTTTTGAATCGCGCCATGGGTAAACCTGCCAGGCTGGTTTTGTTGTCGAAGCACGCATAGAACGCCGGCAACAACCGTAAACAGGGCGGCAGTTGAAAG
>JAKQXK010000615.1 GCA_029561505.1 Spirochaetota bacterium
CATGAAGAAGCACAGCATACGAATTCTTCTGGCCGCGCTGGCGGTCGCCGGCAGCCCGGCCTTCGCCGGAGAATACACAAACAGCTTTCGCATTAAAATTGGCGAAGACGATGCGGTAGGCGAGAGTCTGAAAGAAGATCCGGTTGAGGCATTTAATAACGCCGTTGAAGCTGCAATGAAGACAGGGCAGAGCCTTGGCGAATCAGAGCTAATCGGTGGTAGCCGCACGAAAGACTTCGTTCTGCAAGACAGCTGGGTTAAAAAAGAGGCGCACCTTCAGGTCACAGATCTGCAGGTAAAAAAATACCGCTTCTGGCGCCCCGCGGGTGAGCCGATTCGCGTCAGCATGAACGTCGACATGCAGGTTGACTACATCGACGTACCCAAGTTCACCGAAGACTATGAAAAGACCATCACCGGCGCAACCTACCGTTCGATGGCGATACCCGGGTGGGGGCAGATATACAACCGCCAATACACAACGAGTATTCTTTACGGTACGGCATTCTGGACTTTCTATGTCATGTTTATTCAGGCTGCCAAAAATGCCAACAGCCCCGATGATATCACCAACGCGGCTCTGAACTTTCAGATACCGGCACTCATTTTGTGGAGCTTTAACGTTTCAGAGGCTGCGACCTCGCGCATCATGGGCCGCAGGGGGCTTGAGAATCTACGCCAGGCCTACCGTATGGACGTGCAGCACGAATATGTGCCGCTGACCGAACGCGGCGTAAAATTTGACTTTGTGCTGTTTACCTGCAGCTTCGGCGGAGGTTTCTCATGCGGCATGTAATTGTTTTCACCGCTGCGGCTTTAATCTTTGCCGGCACAATTTCGGCGGCACCAAAGAAGAACGTCGATCTGGGCCTCGACAAAGAATATTTTTCAACTCAAAAAAACGTGCGTGTGCGCGATGCAATTGGCAAGGGCCGGTCAAAAGAAATCGCGATTCAGAATGCCAAAATCGACGCACAACGTAAGGCTCTCGAGCGATCGGTGTCGAGTTTTCGCCACATGATTACCGAAACCAAAGACTTCGTGCTGACTAATGAACAGCTCATCGCAGATGTTAATGCCAAGGTCATCGACGAAGCGCGTTGTAATGAACCCAAATGGGATCATGGCTTCGATTTTAATCCATTTCACGTTGCCGTTATGGATTGCACCGTCACCGTAAGCTATTTCGATCTCGATTTTTTTACCACAGAAATCATGAAAACAGCCGAGGGTGCATGCATTCGCTCAATCGTGCTGTCGGGCTGGGGGCAGATCTATAACAAGAACTACGTCACGGGCACGGCGATGGCGCTCATTACATATGGGTCAATCGGCTATGGCTATTCCCGCGAAACGAAAGTTGCGGGCGCGCGCGACGAATACCAGAACGCCACGAATTCAGCAGACGCCGAGCGCAAATACAAAGAGATGCGCGACCACCAAGAGGTTGCGCGTACCATGTACGTCATCGGTGCTTTGACGTGGGCTTATTCTGTCTGGGAGGCGTTTGAAGACCGTGAAAGGGCAGATGACGTGCTCTATCAGGTGCACCAGAAATATTTCAAGGGCAAACTCAACTACGAGCCCGATATCTCATTCTTTCAACGCTTTATGATGCAGAACACGAGGCCAAAATGGTAAAAGCCTTCATGCAGACAGCGGTCGTTCTGTTGTTGGGTGCGGCGCTTGCCGGTTGCACGAATACCGAAGTGAAGATGCGGCACGAGAACCCCCTCGACCGCATCTTTGATAGCGGCAATTTTCGTCTTGTTCTTACAGGCGAAGAAAAAGCCTCTGGCAATACATCGCTTACCTGGTCGAATGTGTTCCATTCGACTGAAGGCGAGCTGAGCGACGACAAGCTCAAGATCAACGGCTCGGCGCAGGTGTTTCGCAGCGCGGCGAGTCCCGGCGCAGCCGACATTACCGCGGTCAAGAATGCGTCTGCGCTGAGCGGCAGTTTCACCGCGGTTGGCACTTGCAGCATTGCGGCGAGCGGCAACAGTTACGCAGGCAATTGCGAGGCCGTAAACCCTGCCAACAAGGGATCTTTTATCGTGCAGTTCAATTACCGGTTTACCGACAAATCTGACGTCATCACTACCGGCACCATCTACTCTAACTTCGTGGTAATACAATGAGAATGACCCGTTTCATCAGTACGCTGGCTGTATTGGCATATCT
>JAKQXK010000617.1 GCA_029561505.1 Spirochaetota bacterium
CGGCATTCAAGGTCTTTCGGCAAAGGCGCAACCTTCCAGTCGCCACCGCGAACTTTTGCCGTGCTCTTGAGAAAATCGGGTTTTTCGCCCGCTTCGAGTGCTTTGGCTCGCTTCACGCGCGCGGCGAGCAATTCTTGCCGGCGCGGCTCAAACTGGCGAACCAGCCTGGCGACAAAATCGAGCGCCTCGACGGTGAGAATTTCGCCGAACTTGGCATCGGTCTTTTGCAGTGCTTCGCCGGCAATCGTGACGCCGGCAGGTAATTTCAACATAGCGGATTTAGATGCGTTTGCAAAGTCGCCCACAAGCGTTTTTTAAGATTTCACATCGTATTTGATTTGGCGCTAAGCGGCAAATCAAATACGATGTGAAACTAAATTCGGATCTGCAGCGCATTGCAGCTGAAATTCGACGATTTGGTCGAGGGTATGCATCAGGGCGTTATGCCTGCCGTGCAGATTCTCAAAACCCGAGGTGTCGAGAGCATCGAGTGTGCGGTATGCGGCTTCGATGGTCGAAAGGCAAAAGTCGCGCGGCTGGTGCTTAATGGCGAACCGTGACGTCGAGGTGAGTGCAAAGCTCACCCGCGGTAATACCGCGAGATTCGGGCTCGACCGCAACATTTTGCGCGCGCTGGCCCAGGTTGCATCGAGTATTATGACCAGTGGAATCTTATCGCCAACCGCCTGTCGAAACGATTCTGACCCAGCCTCAAGAGTTTTTTCCCCGGGGTATAGTAGCATAGGTAAATGCGTGGCCGATTGCAGAATCGCGGTGAGCCTTTCGTGCTGTGAGAAATCCACACCCACGAGAATTTCTGAGTTGATGAGTGATAGCCGCGTGACCCTTCCCGTGCCGGTGCGCTGGCGTTTGAATTCGCGCGGGTGCATCAAGATCACAAACCGAGTGCGCGTTTCGAATGGCTGCGTGTATTTGCAGAAACAGGTCGCCTGCGAGCGGTTGCAGGTGAGGCAGAGTTCGCGCCGCCGTTCAAAAGTTTCAATCATGAGCGAAATCTTCTGAACACGTGCGGTGCGTAATACAGCACGATGCCGATCACGCTGCCGAAAAGAAAACCATGAGGAGCCACCACGCACACGATTCCGGTGGCCACGGTAATTATTTTGCCAAACCGTGACGCTTCGGTTCGCTGTGCAAGCCTCACCAGGCCAAACGCTTCGAAGGTCAGAATAACACCAAGAATTGCCATCGGCAAAATCGACAGAAAATCTTTGGCTGCATGGCCGAACACCAACGCGGCCAGTACATAGATCGAGCCATAGATGACCACTGAACCACCGGTACGGGCACCGAAGTTGTAGTGACCAACGAGACCCCCGCTGCCATGGCATACCGGTACGCCACCGAAGAGCGCCGATGCCACATTTGACAAAGCATAGGTGAAACCGATCTTGCGCGTCGTCACCTGAGATTCGGGAAACAGATCGGCGCAGGTCTGCCGTGTCGCGACAACTGAGTTTGCGAGCGATAGCGGCAGCTGCGGTAACGCCAGAACAAAAAAGCCCGTTACGATATCGGCGGCGGTGGGTAATGCCACCGAGGGTAGGTGCAAATGCCAGCTGCCAACAGGGTTGGGCGCTGCGTTACGGGTGGCGAGGCCATAGATAAAGCCTGCGGTCACTAACACGAGGCCTGCAGGCAGACGGCGATTCTGCCAGAGTAGCAGCATGATGAGAAATCCCCCCGCTGCTAAAAGCCAGCCGGTGACGCCCGCAGGCCAAATGTAAGAGCGCACTGCGAGCGAGGCGAGACTCAGGCCGAGACCCAGTTGAATACCCCGCACCACGCACAGGGGAAATAGCTGTGCAATACGCGACAAAAGGCCCGTGGCGGTGAGAAGAAGCATAACGATCGCGATGGCGAGACCGCCGCCATGAATCACTGCAGGGGCCAGGTGGCCTGCGATAATAATCACCGCCATCGCTTTCAGCGGTTGCATCGGCATCGGCAGCCGGTAATAGAGGCCCGAAAAAATTTGCAGCGCACCGAAAACAAAGATCACGGCGCCGGCATCGAGGCCTGCTGCGGCAATGATGCCGATCAGCAAGGGCAGGTCGGTGCCGATGTCGCCAAAGCTACCGGCAAGTTCGTGGCGGTTGAAGCGCATTCGGGTGCCGAACGTGACGGGCAGCGGCGCAGTGCCGACAAACCAAAAAGAAATGTCTGCATGAATCGTTCTCGACGCCACGATGCGGCGGTGTGCTTATCCCCGCCCGATGAAGACACCAATCGCAAAAATAATCTTCGTATCCCATGTCTGCGCTTTCATGCAGATCGGCGCAGCCACCCCCGTAGTGTGGGATTCACCCGCCGAAAAAATTGAAGTGGGCAAACACTTCGCTTATTTCGAAGACACGGCTAAGAACAAATCGATCTCGCAAATTGCGGCACCTGAATTTGAGAGCCGTTTCACCGATTCTGTCGCAGAAACCCTGAACTTTGGCCAGACTAACCACGACTATTGGTTAAAAGTAACTTTCGAGCGCAAGAGCGATGCCCCGCGCTCGCGTGTGCTCGAAATCGACCAGAGCAACATCGACATCGTTGAATTTTATGCACCCGTAGGCGGTGGCAAATTTGAGGTACAGGCGGCTGGCATGCTCTACCCGTTTGAGGCCCGCCAGATCAAAAACCGCAATTTTGTGTTTGCGATAGATCTCGCGCCCGGCGAACAAAAAACCTACTATATTCGGGCCCGAACCTGTGGTGGCTTAATTCTGCCCTTCGTGCTGTGGGACAAAGACGCCTTTGTCGACTATAACGCGAACGTTCAGCATGGGTTGGGGCTCTATTACGGCATTATGCTGGTGATGATTCTCTATAACCTGTTTATATATTTTTCCGTGCGAGACGTCAGCTATTTCTATTACGTGTGCTATATCACCGGCCTTTTGTGGCTGCAGCTCGTGCTCACTGGCCACGGTTTTCAGTACCTGTGGTCGGGCAGCAGCTGGCTGCAGCGCAATTCATATATTCTGTCTTCGAACTTCATGCTCGCATCGGTGCTGATGTTTGCCAAACGCTTTCTCAATACCAAAGAATTGGTGCCCCGGCTCGATAAGGCCATCAAAATAACAATAGGATTTCTCACGTTCTTGTTCTTCACGCCGCTCGTTTTATCTCCCGAGATTACCACCAAAGCCACGCTCGCAGTGACGATACCGCCCGTTGTCATGGTGCTCGCGGCTGCAATTATTGCGTTTGTAAAAAAATACCGCCCCGCGCGTTTTTTCTTGCTGGCGTTCACGGTGTTGCAATTAGCCGGTATCATCGTGGTGCTCAAGTTCACCAATGTGCTGGGTTCGAACGTATTCACCGACTATGGTTTGTACTTCGGGTCGGCGCTTGAGGTCGTGCTGCTTTCAATTGCGCTCGCTGACCGCATCAACATAATGAAAAAAGAAAAAGACGATGCGCAGCGCAAAACTCTCGAAATGCAGAAAATACTGACCGAGTCTTATGCGCGCTTCGTGCCTCGTGACTTTCTCGCGAGTCTCGGCAAAGAATCGATTCTCGACGTGAAGCTCGGTGACCAAATTCAGAAGAATATGGCAATTCTGTTAGCGACATTCGCTCGTTCACAACGTTGTCAGAAAACATGACACCCGAAGAAAATTTCAATTTTATCAATTCATACCTCGGTCGCATGAGCCCGATTATTCAGCGACACGGTGGGTTCATTGATAAGTTCATCGGTGACGCGATAATGGCCTTATTTCAGCGGTCGGTCGTCGATGCCGTCGGGGCGAGCGTTGAGATGCAGCTCTACCTCAAAGAATATAATGCCTACCGGGCAGACAAGGGTTACCAGCCAATCGAAATCGGCATCGGCGTCCATACGGGTTCATTGATGCTGGGCACTATCGGCGCCGAAGACCGCCTCGAAGGTACCGTTATTTCAGACACCGTTAACCTCG
>JAKQXK010000647.1 GCA_029561505.1 Spirochaetota bacterium
ATCGTCTTCGAAAACAGCAAAGCCGAACTGATCGGCGAAGAAGGTCTGGGTCTCGTGCGTTATGCAATGGGCATGATGAACGGCGCGCGTATGGGCATCGCCGTGCAGTCACTCGCGATTGCACAGGCGGCACAGGTAGAAGGTATCAAGTACGCCTCTGAGCGCGTGCAGTTCGGCGCAACAATTGACCAGCTGCCCGCCGTCAAACGCATCATCGAAGACAATGAAGCCCTGGTACAGGGAATGCGCGCGCTGACCTACAGGGCCTGCGAAGTCGTCGACCACTACGACGGCCTCTCAGCAAAGTTGCTCAGAGAGACAGGCGATGAGCGCGCAGTGCGAAAGAACGAAGACGTTATTCGTCTTGATAAACTTGCGAAGCTCTTGACACCCACGGCAAAACTTTTCTGCTCTGAAGAAGCGAATTTTGTCGCCTACCATTCGCTGCAGATTTTTGGCGGTTCGGGTTATACCGAAGAATACGACATCGCGAAAATTTACCGCGATGCACGCATTTGCACAATCTATGAGGGTACCACCCAATTGCAGGCCGTAGCCGCAATCGGCGGCATCGTTGAAGGCCTGCGCGAAGGCGGCTTTCTGATGACGCATCTGCGCGGTGAAATCGGTAAGCTCAGCGACAGCAAAACAGCGGCTGCCCTGACGGCCGACGTAGAAGCGCTCGCAAAACTCGTGCCGCAATACAAAGAGCGCGCAGGCAAAGAAGCTGTGTCAATCGACATGGTATCTGCATTCTCGCGCGTCTATGTTTCAATCTTGCTGGCGCAGCAGCTGCAAATCGCGACGCAAAAGGGCCTCTCAGAAATTGCCGCATCGAAAGCGAAGGTTTTTCCTCACTTTCACACGATGAGCCGGCGCTATCTCGCAGGCCTTGCAGTGACGCTGAGCGCTGCGGCCTGAATAGAAAGCCGGCATCTCTGATGCCGGCGCAGACTCATACATATGGCTGAAACCGCTTACGAAGGCCGCCAGGGCCATATTCGCACACTCGATCTGCCGAAGATCGATGTGTTTGAAAATATTTATCCCGATCGCGAATATTCGATAAGGTTGGATTTCCCCGAGTTCACCGCCATTTGCCCCAAGACCGGTCTGCCCGACTTTGGGGTTGTCACAATTGACTATACACCCGATAAATACTGCCTTGAACTGAAATCCCTCAAAGAATATTTTCTGAGCTATCGGGCAATCGGTATCTTTCATGAGAATGTCGTTAACCGCGTGCTCGACGATATCATTTTGGCTGCCGACATGCGCCGGGCCGAGATCTCGGTTGTCTATAATCCGCGCGGTGGCATAACCACGACGGTTTCGCGGCGCTACGAGCGCTGAATGCAGCCTCGGCCACTGCTTTCGCTCTGGGTCAGGTATCTTTCGATACCGTTGTATCTGGCAGCCGTCATGGTTCTGGCAAAGGCCGTTGTCTCGGTGCAGAGCCAATTGATACCCGCGAGTGCCGCCCAACCTACCGGGTTTCCTTTTACGACCCTCATGTACGGGGTTGTCGCCCAGATGTTCGCGTTTTTGATTCCGGCACCATTGCTGCTGTTTTTGACGGGCGGGCGAAACTACACCTTTGCGCGCACTGAGTCACGCTACCTCGTGCTGGCCTGCGGATTAATTCTTCTGACATTGATTACTTTCAGCCTCGTCTACGCAGCGCTGGATATTAAGCCGAGCCAGCTTGCATACCTCGACATGAAGGATATCCTGAAAAACAAAGGCGCGTTTCTTTTTCTCACGGCAATTATCGTTCCCGCTTACGAAGAGTGGATCTTTCGCGGGCTACTTTTCGGCATTCTCGTTACCGAATCAACCCGGCGCCGCGAAGCGGTCTTTGCGACGATATTCGTGTCGCTGCTCTTCACCGCAGTGCATATTGAAGGTGCGCACAGCCTGAGCGCTCTGCCCCCCATTTTTGCCATGTCGATCGTCTTGCATCTGATGACATGGAAAAGCGGCAGCCTCTGGCCGGCCTTTTGCGCGCATTCGCTGCAGAACCTGCTCGCCGCTTCGACGATGCTGGCTGCCGCAGCAAAATCTGCCGCGCGCTGACCTAAGCGGCGCGCAGCAGATCGACGACCACGCAGCTCGAATCATCGTCACGGTTCATCGCCGTCCGCGTTGCCGAACGTATGTCAGTATCGAGTGCCGCCAGCAGCTCTGCCGGCGCCAGGGCACCGGTATCCAGCAAGAACTTCTCAAGTCGCGACACTGAATATGGCCGCCCCTGAATAGCGCCCGCTTCAATGACGCCGTCTGAATACAGAAAGAGCCGCGCATAATCTGTCATGCTCAGCTCGGCGATTTCGTATGAGAGCTGGGGCAGAAACCCGAAAAACCTGCCTTTTGGTTTTATTCTGTCTAACCCCTTGCCGTCGCGCCGCAGCAGGTAAATCGGCGGATGACCGGCCTGCGCAATGAGTATCTTTCGCGCCTGAAAATCGAGCAGGCAATACGCAGCGGTGACAAACTGCTCTTGCAGGTGGGGGTAGAGTTCTGCGTTCATTTTCTGCATCAAGGCGGCCGGGTCAGACGCATGCTCTCGCTGTTGCAAGAAGACCGTATTCAGGGTATTGACCATCAACGCGGCAGCGATGCCGTGTCCTGAAACATCAGCAATCAGAATTCCGGTCATATTCTCTGAAACCTCATGGAATCCGAAAAAATCACCGCCGATAATTTTCATGGGTTTAAAAAGTGTTTCAATCTGCAGATTGCCGTTGAGAATACTACGACGCGGCAGTGCAAGGTTCTGAATCTGCGCCGCGAGAGATACCTCTTTCTTCCAATCTCTCAATTCTTCTTTTTCGAATGCAGATCTCTGCAGGCGCTGCGCGAGCGCAAGTGCCACGCAAACGACAGTCACGAGAAATCCGGCATCGGCCAGTTTGACCTGGGTTGCAGAATAGAAATAAAACACGACGTCGTTCAGAACTGCCAGACCATACGTCAAAAGACCAATCAGAACCAGTTTTGCGCCTTCTGTCTCTCTGATAACCCCCTGTACCGCCCCGAAGATAGCGAATACCAGCGATGCCGCCATCAGCATCACGCCCAGAGGTAAACCGAAATTCAAATACAGCGATATCA
>JAKQXK010000658.1 GCA_029561505.1 Spirochaetota bacterium
GTTTGGGGTAATCAGGTATTTGAGTTCGGGGAAAAATGTGAATGCACCCGAAGCGTATTCATTCATGCCGCTAAAAGAACTCGAATACCAAATAAAAGTGCGTGCATAGCCCAGTGAGAAATTCAGGCGCCACACATCTGAAAACCGAAAGCTATACCCCAATGCAACCCCCGGCGCTGCAGAATATTGTCGCGACGACCAGCCAGAATACTGAAACGATACACCCAGAGGCAGTTCGTAGCGGGCAAACCAATTGTGCAACAGAAAGTGGTTCGCGTAAGGTGCGAGGTAGACCCCCGCAGATTTGTAATACGTGTTGTTTTCTGAATTGGCGACGCTGAACCCCAGCGAAAGGTCGAACGTACCTTTGTCGCCGTACTGCGGCGTCGCCGCTTCGGCAGCAAACGTCGATTGCGTGAGTGTTATTGCGAAAAGCAGCCCTGTAAATATGGTGGTGCGCATGATTTGCCTCAGAACCCCGCGCCCTTCACCCGCCAGATGCCTTCGATATTCGCGATGTAGCGCGCGGGCTGGTATTCGCCATAGCTCACCAAAATCAAAATCGTGACACCCTCTTGTTTATCGGGCCGCGTGAAATAATAGACACCAAAGTTGTCGATACCTGCGAATGACTGAAATTCGTTCTGTGGTACTTTGTAATCCTGCTTCTTGACGATCTTCTGAAAAGCGGCGTCGCCCAGAATGGTTTTGAGTCTTGAGAATTTGTTGCTGTCAAAATCAGACAGGGTGAAAGTCCATTCAGGTTTACCTTTGGGTATCTTGATCTTGGTTTTGTTGTCGATCAGCTCGAAGCCGTCATAGACGGCCGCGTGACGGGTTTTGGCAAGCTGTTCGACGCCCACGGCTGCGGGTTTGTTTTGTGCATTTGCGCTGCTCATCACAAAAACGATCGTCAGGGTTAACAGGGGCAGATTTTTTGAAAGTTTCACATGCGTCTCGCTTATGCCCAGAGTTTTTCAGGGTATTCACCCTTTGCAATCAGCGCGTTTAGCTTTTCAACCACTTTCGGTCGGTCGCCCTGGTACGTGACGCCAAACCATTCAGAATCGGTCGTCAGCACCTTGAGCTTCGCGGTCTTGCTCGCGACGAGGTTATTCACCACGAGCGGTATAAAAAACTCTGACTTGGGGTCATTGCCCTTTTCGCGCAAGAAATCGGCAAACATCTTGTCAGAGTGCGCAAAATAGTCAGGAGTGAAGCCCCACATGTTCATCGACACAATTGCCTTCTCGTCGACTGCCGTCATGTTGCCGTTTTCATCTTTATATTTGATCACGCCCTCAATCCGCTCTATGTGCGTGCGCTCGACCACTGTTGTGAGGTACCCTGCAGCATCTGCCGAGCAGACGCCGCGCGAGACGGCGCCGAGTTCAGACAGCGTTTTGCCGAGCTGGTAGCCAACCATGCAATAGTCATTCAATTTGCCGCTGACGCCTTTCAGAAAATCGCCGAGCACCTGAAACGCGTGGCGGCCATAGTAGTCGTCGGCGTTGATCACGGCGAATGGCTCGTTGATAGTGCCGGCCGCCATCATGACGGCGTGGTTGGTTCCCCAGGGTTTAGTGCGCTCGGCTGGGATTGTGAATTTTTCCGGTCCCCGAGCGGAGTCGAGGGGCGGGATATTCTCGAGCTCTTGCATCACGTACGCCACCTCGATCTGGTTTTTGTAGCGTGTTTGCGAAAAGACCGCCTTGAAGTCGTCGGCGAAACCGTTGCGAATGACGAACACGACCTTGCCGAAGCCTGCGCGAATCGCGTCGAAGACTGAATAGTCCATGATGGTTTCGCCGCCGGGGCCGAGGCCGTCCATCTGTTTGAGGCTGCCATAGCGGCTGCCCATGCCG
>JAKQXK010000659.1 GCA_029561505.1 Spirochaetota bacterium
CCTTCGATGTCAGGCAGTTTGGGTATCGTGAGCCCGCCCGTCGCGAGCACAAGGTAGCGCGAGGTTAATCTATCCCCATTTTTTAAAGTGGTCACCCACACATGCGCTGCCGGGTTAAACGTGCTCGACTCCACTTCGGCATTAAATCGCATATGTTCGCGAACGCCATATTTCACCGCGCAATGGTCTGCGTACTTTTTGAGCTCCGCACCCGGAGCAAAAACGCGCGACCAGTCGGGCAGCTGCTCATACGAAAACGAATAGGTGAAAGACGTGATGTCGACCGCAATGCCCGGGTACGTGTTGTCGCGCCAGGTGCCGCCGAGATCGCCGGCCTTTTCAAGCACGATAAACGAAATGCCGGCCTGCTTGAGGCGAACACCGGCGCCGATGCCCGAAAAACCCGAGCCGACGACCAAAACTTCAGTGTCGATAACATTCGCGCCTTCGGCGCGGATAGCCCCTTGTGCTGTTTTTGCTGCTTTGTTCTTCATTTTGCCCTCACCTGTTTGGGTTGTCTTGGGTGGGTGGCTGCTGCGCAGTCACCCACCCAAGACATAAATAGAATGACACGTCATTCCGTAAACAATAACTGCCTCCAGAAACCGTATGGCCCGCCCCGAAGTCAGCAAAGAACAGCGCCAGGCGAAACGCGAGGCAATTCTCGCGGCGGCGCGTGATATTTTTGCAGAGAAAGGCTTTCACGCAGCCGGTATAGCCGACATCGCGGCAAAACTCGATGTCGGCCACGGCACCATCTACCGCTATTTCGAAAACAAACTCGATATCTTTCTCACCTTGTACGATGCGCTCAATGAGGAGCTTTTGCGTATTGCGCGCGGTACGCACCCCGAGACGGCGACGTGCGTCGAAGACTATATCACCGAGATGCAGAAATTCTATGCCGAATTCGGTGGCGTTTTTTTGCGCGAGATCAGCCACATGCGCATATTTTTCGACGAGGTGCACGCCGACCCTGAAATTCGCAGGCGCTTCGATGTCTCACAGGTTGAATTTCAAAAAGCAACGGAACGTTTTCTCTTGATCGGGCGAGACAAAGGTTTCGTGAGGCCCGAACTGCATATTCCGAGTGCAGCGCGTATCTTGAACGCCATGATTCTCGATGCGATGCGGGCTTCGGTACAGAAAGAATCGGCTTCGAACAACCTGTTATTGCTCGCGATGACGGTGATAGAGATTTTTACGAAGGGTGCACTGGCTAAAAAGGCTTAGTGCCCACCGCGATCAGCGCGCGCGAATGCAGCACGGCAGGTAGCCGCGGCAGATTTTCTTGCAGGTAAGCGACGATCAGCTTTCGTTTTTCGGCCCAGACATCGCCGCCCAGATTGTGGCGCATCATTTCAAGCGGTGCGCTGCCCTTCACCATCGATTCAAGAAACGTGTCTGCATTTTCGACGCGCCACTCGCCGTCAAACGCCGTCACGGTCACGTCTTGAAACCCCGCAGTTGTCATTTCATTCTGAAAAAATTCGGGATTCTCTAAACTCAGCATATTTGTCTTGGGTTCTGGCCGTTCGGGAAAAGCCGCGCGCAGCGAACCAAACATCAGCTGCATCATGGGCGATTCTGTTACGGGTGCCCAGCTTGAAACCGCCGCGCGACCGCCGGGCTTTAAGACCCGAAGCAACTCTTTGAAGCCAGCCATACGATCGGGAAAGAACATCAGGCCAAACATCGAAAAACCGAAATCAAAGGTGTTATCGGGTAGTTCAAGCTTTTGCCCGTCCATGTGGTGAATCGTGACATTTTTCGCGCTCTGTTCTTCGGCGAGCCGACGAAAGATATCGAGCATACCGGCTGAAAAATCGATCGCGGTAATGTCTGCAGCCGATTCAGCGAGCATGAGCGTGAGTGTGCCAGGGCCGCAGGCGATATCGATTACATTTTTACCCGGGATATAGCCGATAAGATCAAGCGCCTTTTGACAGTATTGTCTGAACGAAGGCACAGTCTCACTCTGGTAGCCACCTGCGACGAGGTTCCACGGTTCGGGTTTTGCTAAGGGGTTCGTTGACATGACGCTTATTAATCCACCTGAGCTGCGTTACTCAAGCGTCATGCCGCGTAAATCGTATCAAGCCGCGGCCGTTGCTCTGGCAGGTTCGTGTTTTGGGCGTGGCACGAGCTGCCAGAGAAAATCTTCAACCGGTTTCGGCAGCGGTATACCTAACGGGTTAGACTCCGCGGTGCTATGAGGCGTCAGCACGCGCGTGCCCATGATGTAGTCGAACCACGGTTTGGTCACACACCAGTTCGTATCTTGGTTGCGGCCCAGATGGTGGTCGACGTGCCAGGGCAGATGCTCGCGCGCCCACTCGGGGTTCTCGTGCGACTTGCGGTGGCAGTGGTAATAGTTGAAGGCAGAATACCAGAGCGTGGCCGTAAAAAAAGG
>JAKQXK010000661.1 GCA_029561505.1 Spirochaetota bacterium
GCAACTCTGCAGCACTAATGCGCGATTGCTGCAGGCCCATTTCAGTCTGGGCGGCCGATTGTATGGCGCTTACCGTGAGGGTCTGCCCGACAAGGCGCCCGGCAATCAGCGACCCCCGCACGCCGGCCACCGTCGTGGGCGAACGAATGCGAAAAGCGTTTCGCGCGCCTTCGGGCCCTTTTTTGACAAAAGCACTCAGTTGCCCGTGGTCGATCATGAGCTCACGATCAGTGCCTGCCCCCACCGGATTATCAAAGATCGTGACCCGCGTATTCGGACCGATCGCGAGCTGACCGCCTTGCGGATATATGACCACCGCCTGGCTGCGGTAGGCCGTCTGTATCATCGCTCCCGATGGCAATTTTGTTTGCGGGGTTGCATTGACCCATTTCTGTTTCTCATAAATTTGCACCGTGCCTTTGAGCGACGCAAAGCGTGCTTCGGCCTGCAGTGAGAAGACGCAGCTGATAGCGAGCAGCGTGGTGCAGATGACCGCGCGCGGCGGCAAATAGCGTTTGTTCATGGATATCCTACTTTTTATTCTTTGTCGGCTCTTTGCCGGTCTCGGTCATCTTGTCGTAGACTTTGTTTATTTCGGCGTATGAATTGCCGCCGAAGGGCTCATATGGATTCACAGGCTTCTGCCAGTTGGCCTTCGCTTCGGCCTGGTCATACGCAATTTCAAATATTGCCAGCAGTTCTTCACCTGAAAGTTTCTTATAGTGAGCCGTCTTCGCTTTGACAAGCCCCAGGTGTTCGGCCGATTGTACAGCATACCATTCAAAACCCGTGAGCGCAAAGAACAGCGATTTTTCCAGACCGTGCGCGTTGATCGCCGCTTTGCTCGCGGCGCCGGCGGTCACCGGCATAATAAGGGGGATGTCGTCTTTCGAGAACGTATAAATCTTGTGCTCAGCCACTGCGCCGCAGCGTTTTGTTGCATCGGGGTATTTGTCTAATTCACCGCGTTGGATAAGAATGATGTTACAGAGGTCAGCCATGTTCGCTTCAGTCGCAACGGCAATGCCGCGCAGAATATCGAGTTCGTCGGCGAACGCGCTGCGAGCCAGCAGCAAACACAGTACAAAAGCAATGCGAAAAACTTTCACAGCGGCAAGCGCTTATGCGCCGTGAAACTTTCAACCAGATTGCAGAAGAGCTTTGTACGACGCTGTGGATAAACGTCCTATCGCCAGACGCGCAAGGCTTCGACGTAGATAGCCTGCTGCGATCCGACAAGGCCTTTGAACCGACCGTAAACCTGTACGGTTTTCGACCCAGCGATCGTTGCCTTCGCCTCTTCTTTAACCGTTTCGCTGCGGTAAGCATGCACGCGAAATTCTTCGCCATTTTCTGTCGCTATGAATTGATAGAGCGACCCATTACCCTCGGCAGCGACATCTCGCAGCTCACCGCCGATAACGACCAGGCTGTCGCGACGCAGGCGAATATCTTCGAACAGATTTTTCAAGCGCAGATTGTCATTAAAGGCCGCAAAGTCAGGGTCGGCGATAAAGCCGATAAACGTTCGAGACTTTTCGCGCGTCTGAAAATCGGCATTCGAATGCACAAGCCGTTGCAGCAGATGGCGGGCCTGGTTCACCTTGTTGGCCTTAAGCAATTCTTTTGCGCGATCAAAATCGGCAATGATACCTTCGCGTGTTTTGTAGCGGTAAAGAATTTTTGCCGCGTCTGGTACCGGCATCACGGCGGCCGAGTCGGCCACCTGTAAATCGGGTATAGCCGCAGCCTTCGGCTTGGCGGTGCGGCCCTGCCATAACATGAATGCCGCGAAGATAACAAAAGATATCGTCACGGCGGTCATGAGCCTCATGAGCGAGAACGATGCAAAATTGAACCGCAGGCCGCGTACTCTGAGGCTGCTCTTACCGAATTGCCACCCCCGTTTATCGTCAACGGGCCGCGCCACGCGGACTGCGGCCGGTGCACCGCCGGGTAAAATATCAGGCACGGGCGGCTTCGGCGGCAATTCACCGGGCAACACGATGAAATCAGCCACGCGAAAGCTTACATTTTTCAGTTCTTTTGTCTTGCGAAACTTCTTTATAAGAGAGCGTGCAAGCCAGCCTTCAGCGTCGTCGGCAATTTCGAGATAGTGCCACAATGCCTTCTCGACATCATTCTGCAATAGGGCATAATAAGCCTTAAGGTAATGCAGGTAAACATTTCCCGAGAGTGCGCGGTGCGCTTCGGCACGCGAAGGCATTTCGCCAGCCGACGCAAAATCAGGTGCAAGGCTCTCTAATACCCCGAGG
>JAKQXK010000669.1 GCA_029561505.1 Spirochaetota bacterium
TGCGACGAATGCGTTCTCAGCACCCGTCGGTTGGCCAACCTCGGGCACCCTGAACAATATTGCGCAAGGCGCTGGGGCTTTTCGCATCGGCAACAGCGACCTTGTTCTGATCATCAACGGTAATAGCGCCACAACGCAGATTTTGAATCAGTCAACAGGCGCAATTGCTGCAGGGCCGGCTCTGCCTTGTTCTGTATTGTCGGCGGGTTTTAATCTCAGAGTGCCGGTGCCGAATACCAGTGATGTGCGGCAGCTGATCTTTTGCGACGGTAACCAGTTTGCCGTTTTCGATCATGCCTCTCAGACATTCAGCGGGCCTATCAGCTCAGTTGCAGGAGCAGGTCCTGGAATTCAAGGTTTCGTTTTGCCCTCGGGTGCGAACGCCGGCAGCGCAATGGTTGTGCTCGGCAATTCGGCGCCGACGCCTTATATTTTCAACCCCACGGCAAACACGTTCACGGCGTCGGGCCTCAGTCTTTCGACCTGTGCGCCCGGTGGTGTGAATACAGGTTCTCAATTGTTAGCTCTGACGAATGGTACCAACAGCGGGCGGTTTCTGATAATCGCGGGCAACACTTCAACCAGCAGCTGTCTGGTTGATCCCGTTGCGAACACCATATCCGCAGGCCCAATTGTCTCTGCGGGCGTATCGCCGGCCCACGAGGTCACACAAGGCTCTTTCGCCTTTCGAACCAATGGTGGCCTTTACCCAACCGCATTTATCGTCGCCTCGGGTGCAAACAAGAACGTGTGGAACGCCTACGTACCTTAAAAGCTGCGTTGGCTTTGGCGGTTCTAGCCCGTGTTTTGTTTTTGGCGATGCCGCCTTTTTCAACCGACACGGGCCGCTTTCTTGCCGACGGCCAAACGCTGCTTGAAGGTAGAAATCCTTATAACAGCCCGCCGCCGGTGGTGATCGAATATGCGCACCTGCGCTCATTCTACCCGCCGCTGCAAGAGGTGTTTTTTGCCGGCGTTGCCTTTATTCACCCGTCGGCCTTTGCTTTGAAACTGTGTGGCGGGTTTGCTGAACTCGCGTTCGTGCTGTGGTTTCTCTATCGCAAGCGCCGCCGCCCGCTTTCGCGCTGGCTCGTTGCCTTTTTGCTTTTTAATCCACTGAGTATTCACGAGATTTGGCGCGAGGGGCATCTCGATCACATCGCCGCTTTCTTTCTGTATTTCGCAGTCGGCGCGATTCGGCCGCGACTCGCAGCGCCCGCGGCAGCGGTGCGTGCGTATGGTTTCGCGGCGCTCAGCATCGCCTGGAAATTTGTCGGAGTTATCGCTTGCCTGTGGCAATACCGCACTCGGGCAGCGTCGCCGCTGCAGCGTGTCGTGCGAGTTCTGCTTTCGCCGTTTACTCTTTTCAGCCTCATCTTTTTCGCGCTGCAGCTTGCACCAGCTTTTCTCTTCACACCATTCGCCGAACGCGGCCTGACCGTCTATGCCAACTATTGGCACCACGGCAACGGCATAGTGCACGCCCTCGCGGCGCTCGGGTTTTCGGCACCGCACGCGGTTTGGCTGATACAAAGAGGCATTCTGGCTTTCGGGCTTGTTCTCGTGGTTCTCTACACAATGCGAATTCTGACCTTCAGCAACGCCTACCATCTGGCGCTCGGCAGCCTTGTGGTGTTTTTCCCGGTGCAGCACCCTTGGTACTATTTTCTGCTGTTTCCTGCGATTCTGCTATCGCCAGGCTGGCGAACCCTTTTCATGATCATATGTACGCTCGCGCCGCTGAGCTATCTGGGTTATGTCGATGGGGTGAAGTCATTGGGGTTTGTGATCGTTACAACCGCGTGGCTTATTGGGGTGTATAAGATATTGGCCGGGAATCAGGTTGTTCAAAGGCATACCGCTCATCGGCTTTG
Organism: Spirochaetota bacterium; assembly: GCA_029561505.1. GTDB lineage: Bacteria > Spirochaetota > Leptospiria > Turneriellales > Turneriellaceae > Turneriella. The sequence continues at coordinate 1,875 of JAKQXK010000669.1, forward strand.
AATCACTTTACCATATATTCACTCTACCGGCAGCGTAACGCCGTCGCATGCGCCAGCTGATTAAACTATTACTTCTGGGCTGTCTGGTATTTACCCTACACGCCGAAGGTAACGATCGCTATTTTTTTTACAAAGCCACGAAAGGCAACGCGGTCTTTTACCTTCTGGGTTCAATGCATATGGGCAAACCCGACGATGCCGATTATCCGGCGAAAGTATATGCCGCGTTGAGCGAGAGCGGCAGGTTCATTCTCGAGGGAGAGGTGCGCAAAGAGAAAATCCGCACCCCTGACCTGAGCCTCACCTACATGCCCGCAGGCAAAACGATCAGGCAATACCTCACAAAAGACGAAAACGTGCAGTACAATAAGATGGGGGCAGCTCTCGGCATCGACCTTGCTTTGTTTGACAGGTACCAGCCTTGGTTCATCGAATTCATGTTTGGTTACCGGCTTGCGTTTAACGCTGGTTTTGTACTGGAGTACGGTACCGAGCACCGGCTGCTGCGTTACATCCACCGGAATTTCGAGAAAACAAAGCGGCCCGTTATCTTTACCCTTGAAGGTAACGACGAGGTATTGCGCTCTATGCACCAGCTCAAGATGAAAGAGCAGTTGCAGCGCTTCAGGGCGTTTCTTGCATATTCAGACCGCGTTGGCACGAGTAATGTGCTTGAGATGCAGAAATACTGGCGCGAGGGTAATGATGCGAATGTGCTCAAAATTTTTCATTATTACGACACGAAAGATACGGCGAGTGCCAAATACTCTCAGGTTCTGCTCTATGACCGCAACGCACGCATGGCTGAAAGACTCAATCTCATCGCCCGCTACGAAGGCACCAGTTTTGTCGTGACGGGCGCCTTGCATCTCATCGGGCCACAGAATATTCTCGAACACCTCAGGCTCGCGGGCTTCAAAATAGAACGCCTATGAAAAAATGGGGATGCGATAAGTGCGACGGCCTTGGTTACCGCACACAGGCTCAGCTGACTCACAAACGTGCCTCGCGCGTGCTCGAACTTTGCGACTGCGTTGAAGCGCTGTGCCGCGTCTGCCCCGGTGACCAGACGAACCCTTATGTTTACCTCGACGAAAAGACGCGCCGAATTCTGCCCTGCGAATGCAAACCGCCGCGCGACACACTGTCGCGTGTGCGCGACCTGTTCAACCAGTCCAATATTCCGCAGAAATACAAATTCGCGAGGCTGAGTGAATTTAATCTGCAGCCATCGTATCCGAACCCAACGAGGTCACCTGAACTCGAGGCCGCTCGTCGGCAGGCAACGATTGCGCTTACCGCTGCTTTTGACCGCGCACGCCTCTTTATCGAAGCACAGAAGAAACTGACAGAAGCGGCGAGATCGGTCGTGCCTTCAGACCTGAAGGGGCTCTTGCTGATCGGCCCGCCGGGTACCGGAAAGTCACTGCTCGCGGCGATGATCTTGAACGAGCTCATTCTGGTGCAGAAACGAACCTGCAGGTATATCAAGATATCGCGCGACTTCTTTCAGCAGCTGCGCGCCACCTTCAATAACGATTCCGGAACTTACGGCCGAACCGATTCGGTTTTTAATGAAATTGCGAGGCAAGACGTACTGGTGATCGACGATTTTGGCATTCAGTCAGACAGCGAATGGGAGCAGCGTATGCTCTACGACCTCGTGGACGCGCGCTATGAAAGCGAGCTGCCCACGATAATTACGTCTAACATCGATCTTGATGCTGTGCGCAACCTGTTCAAGGGCCGCATTTACTCTCGTTTCACCGAAATGTTGCATACCGTCGAATTCTTTAACGTGCGCGATTATCGGCAAGATATACACAGCAACAGCTAAGCCGGTACCGGCCTGAGGAAAGATTGGCGCATGCAGCTGAAGCTGCATGCGCATGGGTCAAATTATGTGGCTTTGCCGCGCGTTGACAGACCAAATGGCAGGTACAACGGACAGAAAGACATGAGGCTGGTCAAAATGAATATCGCCGCCAGCGCCCCGAGAATGATTGCGGCCGTGCCGGTAATCTGTTCGGTGAAATAGAGTACCGCGATGACGACTGCCACCAGTACCCTGACGACGCGGTCGATTGTTCCCATATTTGGTTTCATATTAAGCTCCTTTACGAAAGATATTTCACCAGCAGCACCACCCCAGTGATGATGCCGGTGCACAGTAGGCAGACTGCGAGCAGTTTGAAAATCTTCACCCGTGTCTCCATGCCTGTAACCTAGCACACATTCAGTGCTTTGTCTGTGACTTAGTCACCGCCAGGCAGTGTTTTTTGCCCTGAAAGCGCGGCCATATTTACCAGCTTGATGCTGCCGCGCGTCAGGGTGACAATGCCCTGTTCTTCGAGCGAGCGCAACACCCGCGTCACGACCTCGCGCGCCGTACCCAGCTCGTTTGCGATTTCCTGATGTGTGACTTGCAGCTCACTCTGCCCTGTTTCACGCCAGCGCTGCGCCAGAAATTGCGCGACGCGTTCGTCCATACGTGCGAAGGCAATATCAGACAGCACCGAGATGACCGAAATCAGGCGGCTCGCTGCGACTTCAAAAATATATTTCTGCCAGAAGGGAAATTTATCCCGCCAGCGTTGCATGGCCGTTGCCGGCACCATTAAAGCCTCGCTGTATTCTTCGGCCCTTGCCGTTGCGGGAAACAACTGGTTGAGAAAAATGCAATTCATCGTTAAAAAGCAGCTTTCGCCCCGACTAATGTGGTAAAGGGTTACTTCGCGGCCCGAGCTGTGCGTGCGATAGACGCGCAGGTCACCCGAAAGAACGATCGGCAGGTATTGGCAGAGGTCGTCTTCGTGCAGAATTTGCTGTCCTTTTTGAAAGGCCAGTTTGAGCGAGTGATTCTTCAGATCTGTGATAAATTCTTGCGGGGCTGCCTGCATGAATGGCAGCGCAACCGAAATTTCGCGCAAAACGTCTTCGTCGATCATTGCTCACGGCCGTACAGCTGATGCCACCGGCAAAGCACTTTTGATCCCTGCTCAGAATGTACGGCGTCGAAGGGGTAAACGCTTTACGGCCTAACGCGTCGAAGAATATCGACGCGTTATGAGCACACACAAAGGTCTGTTGGATTTTACCCTCTCTGACGAGCTCGTCGAAGTCGGCGAGCTGATTCGCAATATCTGCGAAAAAGAAATCGTACCGCGCCGTGCGGCCCTCGACGAAAAAGAAGAGTATCCGTTTGAGATTTTTGCTAAATTTAAAGAAGCCGGCCTGCCGGGCATCATGTACGACGCCGAATATGGCGGCATGGGCGCAGACCTTTTTGCTTCAATCGTGTTTTCTGAAATTGTCAGCGAATATTGCCTCGGTGTCAACACGGCAATTTCTGCCACAAAACTCGGCGCCCTGCCGATCGAGCACGGCGGTACCGAAGAACAGAAGAAGAAATACCTGAGCGCTTTTGCGAGCGGCGACAAAATCGGCGCGTTCGGCCTCACAGAGCCCAATGCCGGTTCAGACGTGCCAAACCTTTCTACCACCGCGGTCAAAAAAGGCGACCGCTATATTCTCAACGGCACCAAACAGTGGATCTCAAACGCAGGGGTGGCTGACGTCTACACCATCTTCGCGCTCACCGACAAATCAAAAGGTCCGCGCGGTATGTCGTGCTTCATTCTTGAAAAGGGAGCCAAGGGCCTGTCTTATGGCAAACTCGAGCAGAAAATGGGCATTCGCTGCTCGCACACCCGTCAGGTAATTATGGAAGACGTCGAAGTGCCTGAAGAGAACCTCGTGGGTCTGAAGCCTAACCGTGGTTTTATTCACGCGTTTCAAACTTTGAGCTCATCGCGCCCCGCGGTGGCAGCTTCGGCGGTAGGGCTTGCAACCGGCGCCTACAAAGAAGCGGTGAAATACGCGCGGCAGCGCGAACAGTTCGGTAAGAACATCATCAACTTTCAGGCAGTGCAACACATGCTCGCCGACATGGCGACGCGCATCGAGCAGGCGCGCCTCATCACTTACCGCGCGGCGAAGTATGCAATGGCCGGCCACCCAGAAGCGGCAAAATTCTCGGCAATGGCGAAGTATGCAGCTTCTGAAACTGCGGTTGCAGTCGCCAACGACGCACTGCAGCTGCACGGTGGTTATGGTTTCACAAAAGATTACCCGATCGAAAAAATGTACCGCGATGCGAAGATTCTGACCATCTACGAAGGCACGAGCCAGATTCAGAAAAACGAGATCGGTGCGTATATCATCAAAGAATCGGCGAATTTGAAATAGTCGCCACCCTTCGACGGGCTCAGGGTGACGCGGATGCCGCGTCATAGTGAGCCCGTCGAACTACCACGCGGTCGTGCCCGCAGGCACAGCTACAATTCTATATTTTGCACCGGGGCAGATTGCCCGAGGCCTTTTAAGAAATCCTGCATGCCGATCAGATCGGTAGTGGTAAAAAATACCTGACCCACGCCACCCAGAAAATCGACGAAGCTCGCGCGACGCGTGAGATCGAGTTCGTTCAAGACATCGTCGATCAGCAGCACGGGGCGGGTCCCCAGCTTTTCTTGCATGTAGTTGAATTGTGCGAGTTTAAGTGCCAGCGCCGCAGTCCGTTTCTGGCCCTGCGAACCAACTGTCTTAATGTCGTGTTCTGCGCCGTTTGGCCCTAAAAAGAACAGCCGGTCTCGGTGCACGCCGCTCGTCGTCTGGCGCAGGCGCAGGTCATTTGCGCGGTGGTCTTTCAGCATGGCCATGTAGTCAGTAATTGATTCTACCTGCTTTGTTTCGCCCTGGTATTGCAGCGCCCATTTGTCTTTGCCGAGCGAAATCTTCTCGACGCTCGCTGCAAAAGGCGCAGCGAACTCAGGTATAAACTGGCGGCGCTTAATAAGAATTTCAGTGCCTGCCGTCGCCAGCTCGCGATCGACCGCGGCCAGCACCGCTTCGTCGGGCCGGGTTTTCAGCAATTGGCTGCGCAGCTTGAGAGCACGCTGGTAGTTTTGTAACGCGGTAAAGTACCCAGGGTAAAGCATTGAGAGCAACAGATCGATAAAGCGCCGCCGCTCGGTGTGGTCACCCGCAACGATGCGCAGGTCATCGGGTGAGAGCACGACACTCGGTATGCGCCCGATAATCGCTGCAGCGCGTTCGTTCGTTCGGCCATCGATTGCATATTTCTTGACCAAAGCAGCTTTGGCATCGTCTGGGTTTCTGCCGAAGCTAATGGCAATGCGGTGGTTGCCCGATGGCGCCGTAAAACCCACTTCGGTGCGGTAGAAGGTAGAGCCGAACCGTATCATTTCGCGATCCATCGCGAAACGAAATGATTTCAGAAATGATGTTAATCCTATTGCTTCGAGAATTGTGGTTTTGCCGGCGCCATTCATGCCGGTAATGAAAATCAGCCCTTCGGAAAAAGTATACGCCGCTTTTTCGCTATTGCGAAAATTGACGAGCGAAAGGCTGCTGATCTTTATCTGTTGCGCTGCAGACGCCACGCGTCAGATTTTCATCGGCATCACGAGCGCGATAAAATCAGGGTCATCGACGTCTTGCACAACGAGGGGTTTATTTGAATCGTTGAGGCCAAGCCTGACGCGGGGGCAAGTCAGCGCCTTGAGAATGTCGATGAGGTAAGTGATATTAAAACCGATTTCGAGTTTTTCTCCCGAATAGTCGACTTCGATTGCGATTTCAGCCCGGCTGCCCTGACCTGAGGATTGCCCAGAGATATGCATTTTTTTATCTTCGAGCACCATGCGGCACTGGTTCGACGGAGCTTCGGTTACGGGGCGAATCTGTTGCAGCGCTTCTATGAGTTTATCACGGCTCATTTCAATCTGCACGGCGATATCTTGCGGCAGCACGCGCTTGTAATCAGGAAACTTGCCTTCGAGCAGCCGGCTCGACAGCTGCGCGTCACCAACGCGCACAAAAAGGTCACGCTGTTCAACACCGATCATCACTTCATCGGCGACGTCGATGAGCTTTTGCATTTCGCGTATTGCCTTCGCGTGCACGACCACGTCGGTGCCCGGGGGCAGGTTAATCGCCGCGCCGAGTTTGCGCGTGATCGCTGCGAGCCGGCGGCCGTCTGTGCCGACGAGTGTCAGCTGGTCGCCGTTGCCCTGAAAGCAGATGCCGTTATAAATATAACGGTTGTCTTCTTGAGAAATCGCGTATTGCGTTTTGCGTATCATTTCTTCGATGATTGCTGAAGAAACGGCGAATAGTTTTGCATCGCTCAGGCGATTGAGTGTCGGAAAATGCTTCGCTGAGTTGCCCGGCATAACGTACCGCGCCGAGGCGTCGCTTGTGCCACGCAGGTTAACCCGAAATGCCGCCGCGCCTTCTTCTGCGGTTTCGTCTGTTTCGACCTCGACGATCAGGTCTTTAGACACCAGCGAGCCGACGTATTCTTGAAACTGCTTCGCGGGCACGATAAACTCACCGGGTTTACCGTCTTCAACCGGCACGGTAATGCGCGCCGTGGTTTCCATATCAGACGCGGTGATGCTAACCTGCTTTGCTTCGACTGCCACCAGCAGATTCGAGAGCATCGTGCCCATGTCACGGTGCGGAATAATCGCGTCGATGCGGCGCACCGCCTTGTCGATCGAGTCTTTATGCGTCTGGAACTTCATATGCGAAACTTAGCTTAATGAAAAGCATTGATACGACATAAAGCAAAAAAGACGTTGTAACGTGCTGGCGACCCAACCTGCGGTAAGCGGAGTCGAACCTTGAATACAGCCTTGACGATTGAATATGACGGCGCCGCGTACTTTGGCTACCAGCGGCAGAACGGGCAGAACAGTATTCAGAGCGAACTCGAAAGGGTGTTGCAGATTATTCTGCGCCGTCCCGTACGGGCACATTGCGCCGGCCGAACAGATACGGGCGTCAATGCCCTGGGGCAGGTTATACATTTTGCCGGCGAACCACCCAAGACGCTTGAGCTGTTGATTTATGCGATGAATAGCCTGCTGCCCAAAGACATCGCGGTGCGCCATGGCGCCCTTGTGCCAGATCGCTTTCACGCCCGCTTTTCGTGTCTGCGCCGCGAATACGTCTATATTATCTACAACGCGCCATACCGACCCGGCGTGCTGGGGTATAAGGCGCTCTGGCGTCGGGGGCCGCTCGACTGGAACGCTGTGCGCGCCGCAGTGCCCCATATTCTCGGCGAAAAGAATTTTGCCTCATTTACTCAGGCCAAACTCGTCAAAAGCGGCGAACCAACAATTCGCCGTATCGACGATCTGAGAATCATCGAAGACGGCGCATATACCTACCTGCATATACTCGGTTCGGGGTTTTTGCATAACATGATCAGAATTTTAACCGGTACTTTGTTGGATGTCGCAATCGGGAAAACGGCACCCGCTGAGGTTGGCGAAATTCTCGCGAAACAAGACCGGCTCGGCGCCGGTGTCACGCTAAGGCCCGACGCACTGTATTTTCTGCACGCAGAATACGAACATTATGACCAGACGGTCGCGCAGCACCATTTGAGAAAAATGCTGCTTGCCCGCGCCGCCTCGCCGGGCCGCTGACAATTTTCGGGTTATTGCCACCGCGCGAATCTTTTTACCAACCTTTGCCAAACGGCCTTTATCTGATCTCCCTTCAGATTATACAGAATTAAAACCGCAATCAGCAGAAGCCCGGCAAAGGTGAGCAGTATGAACCCGACGAACTGGTTTTGCAGCCCTTCTTGAACCAGATTGGCGACTATGTCGAGAGTGAAGAATACCACGCCCAAAAACAGATAGCTTCGCACGCGCAAAAGGGTGCCGACCAGAATACCCACGAGACACACGATGCCGAACACGAGTGAATACATCGGGTTCTGCGCTAAACCTGAGCGCATCGTCACCTGCAGCGCCGCGGGCAGATAGGCGATGAGGCCGCCGATGGTGCGCACGCGCGCCTGGTTCTCAACAGAAAGCGAATCTTTGAAAATCGTCGCGAAAAATATGATCGTGAGCCCCGCCGGAACTGCATAAAACTCTGATGAATCATACCCGGCTGCAAGCGCGACGAAGAACAGCGCAGCGTTGAGCGTAATCGCGGCCAGCGCGGCAAAGAGATGACGCTCACCGAGTCTCGACAAGATGAAGTAGAGACCGCTTGAAATAACGGAAAGCAAGGCGGTGTTCAGCGATCTGAAATTATCAACGACCAGCGCCGCGACCAAAGGTAATAGCGCCGCAAAGCGGCGCGTCGGTTCTGAGACGACCGTGAGCGAAAAGCGCCTGGCAAAAACGCTGATGCCGACGAGCGCGAAAGCGTAGCCCAGAACGAAAAAAGCATCGGTCTGCGCCGAATCTATTCGCAACATCGGCCGGGATGAATAATAGATGCCGGCAAGCGCCATTTGAGCGATGTAGATATAACGCGTGCGTTGGGTCTGCAATGCCGCGATGACGTTGAGCGCCAGATACAGAATCAGTGCCGCAAGTGTGACGAAGCCAGCGCCGGGTAACGGGTTCGAAAGCTCGCCCGACATCGCACCCATTATGATACCGCAGCTCACAATCAATGTATCGAGGGCAGTCATGTAACCCGCGTGCTTTTCTGTATCGATTTCTTGCGCTCGTTTAATGAAGAAACTGAAAATAATCAGAAAAATAAGTACAGCGAGAAGCGTGTAAGGTGCAGCCTGAAGAAAATCAAAAGTATAGCCCATGCATGAAAGCAATAACCAACTGCCAGCAGCGATCGCGGCGCTGAGAAAAACCCCACTGAGCCACGCAAGCGCGGCGCGCGCAGGCCCACCTATAAGCGAAAGCGACAGCCTGAAATAGACAGAAACCAGCAACAAGGTCGTCACGAGACCGGCTGATCGAAAATATTCGCTGCGGGCGATGTAGCTGGCATTGGCCATGAGCATGCTTGTACCTGCAGAGAGAGCATTGGCGCTCTGGCCCTCAGTCGCGGCGTAAAAAAATGCCGCGAGAACATAGAGTGATCCCGCTGATAACAACGTGTCGGTGACAAATTTTTCTGAGATATCGAGGCGCTGCGCGATGTTTTTCGCCGGCATTGCCATGGCTATGGCTGCAAGAACGAGAACTGGCCCCGGCCAAGGGGGATATACCGCCGTCATGTGCGCGCCACCGTGCACAATCAGCAGCCCTCCGGTAAATAAGATGAACGCAGAGGCGCATACATTTCGTGCCCAAAGGTAAAGCGCGGCGACCAGGAGCAAAATAATTCCGGGCTCGATGCTGGCGATCTGAAACGACATCAATGCAATGAGACCTGTAAACCCAAGGCTCCATAAACCTGATTCTATGGTAACTGCGCTGTGGTTATTTGTGAAAAGTGTCTTAGTAAAGAGGCTTAGAATATTCTGTCGCCGCGTAAATACTGCGAAGACCGCCAGCACCAGAATGCCACCGGCGATACCGATGACAATATTCTGTCTGAACTGCAGGTAGGTCAAACCAGGCCTCAGCCCCAGCGAAATATTTGGGATCAGATCTGCGGCTTGCCCGGTGAACCCAGCGGGTAACCACTGCGACGCTTCTGAATAGAACTGCAGTGCCGGCCCGGTAAAGCTGCGCTCAGCAAAGACCGCAGCGAAAAAAACCGGTAAAAAAAGATAGAACAGGTGGCGAAAAGCCACATGAATCGTGTGCCCCAAAATCAACGGATAGATCGCCAGGCCCAGGTATGCCGTTGGCGGCACAAAGGCAAAAGCCCGGTCGAAACTGATGAGCGAAACGGCGCAGGCTTCATAAGCGAGCAACGCAACCAAGCCCGTGACCCCTGTGGCCGGTACCAGAAAGTACCAACGACCTTGTGCTTCGGCGCCGAGATACGCCGCGTACCGCGGGCCATAAACCTGCACGGCGAGAGTGATGAGCGCAATCACGGGAAACAGCAACAGAAGCCTAAGCGTTACAGTATCAACGGGTAGAGGCCTGCCGAGACGATTGATGATGGCAGTGAGCACAACCGCAGCCAAAAAAACAAAGAGCATGAAGAGCGAGCCGCGCAGGCGAAAATCAGCGAATACACGAAATTGAAAAATCGAGGCAACGAGTGCCATGCTACCGGCCAGCGCGAAGAGCAACGGCAGCCGGTAAGAAAAATCCGGTTCGCCGATCCAATTGGCGGCGCTCAGAAGGCCCGCGGCCAGAAATACAAGGCCCGCAAACGCAGAACCTGTGCCCATGTTATTCATGCCACCACAGTCAAATGGCAGCTTCAGGCGCAGCAAAAAGACTCTGCCCGATTGTACTTGCGCTGCGGTGTTCGGGCCGCGCAGCGTTGCCGCTACAAAATAAAAGAAAAATGCCGCCGAAATGAAGTATACCGTTGCCCTGCCAAAATCGGGGACAGCAAGCACGTTATAGAGTGCGAGCGTCGCGGCAATGCCTGCAAACGCAGAAACCGCGGCGCTGCGGTCGCGCAGCGCCCGCATGAGCATGAACACCCAGGTTGCAAGAACCCAACCAATCGGCCGCAACGGCACGCTGCGATCTGCTAAGGTCACTATCCACGATTCGGGGGCAGGCGGCGGGGTTGTAACCGCCAGCAAAGCCAGCGCGCCGAAACAGAGCGAGAGGTCATCGATGGGTGCACCGGGAGAAGATGCACTTGGCGGTGCAGCATGCTTTTCGAAGAGTAATCCCCCCTGAGCATACAAGACGGCCATCGCGAGAAAAATTTCGTTTGGTTGTAGAATGAACGCCGATGGCAGAGGCAGTCGTGCCACGAAGGTGAGCACGCCAATGGGCGAAAGGTAATGCCATGTTGACCGCTCGAAGCCGGCGGCCCTGTGTATGGTAATCGCAGTCAAGAGCCCCGTCAGGGCTGCCGCGGCGTGTGGCTGTGGCGAAAAGAGCTGAGCAACGCTCGCCGAAAGGCCTGAGATAACTGCCCAATACAAAAAGATTCGCTTTTTTGAAGGGTGAAAATTGCGTGAAAACCATGGTATCAACAGCGGAAAGATAAAAAACGCGAAAACCTGCCATGCAAATTCTGCCGTCACGACGCGAGCGACGCGCAGCAAAAAAACCATCGTCAGAAAGAGCACCGCATGTATCGCTGCGTTATGGTATTTTGTCGCGCGCAGAAATATGGCGATCGCCGGCACGATGACCAGCATGTGATAATTGAAAGGCAATGTCGAAGCGGCACGGCCGGCGAATGGCGCGGCGGCAACAATAGAAATCAGCGCAAGCATCGCGTAAGCCGCAATTTCGAGTGCGGCGAAAAAACGGCCGTGCTGCCTGTCCAGAAATCTGTGCAATAACGAAAACTGACCGAGTGCCAACACCAACGCGCCGAGGCGTAACGCACCAGAGAGATCGTCAGAAGCCGCGAGTGGCAGAGTAAAAAGCACAAGAATCAGAATGCTAAGGGCGACCAATGAGATCGCGAGTGATAACATTGCATTTTTTGCTTCGACGATGCCAACGGCAGATAGTGTCGCGGCGCTGATCGCGATAATGAGCATCGGCAGCAAGAATGGCATCGCCGGCGACAGACCCGCCAGCGCACCAATTGCAAAAGGTACCGGCACGCAGAGTATCGCTGAAGCGTATGGTACTTGCAGGCGCCGCGCGACTGGCAAGAGCGTGCCGAGTGTCAAAACGAGGGCAACGCCCGTTGCTGCGGCACCAGCCTCGGCCGAAACCCGCATGATCGTTGCTGAAATGGAAAACATTAAAGGTATTAAGGCACCGGCAATCAGCAGCAGCATCTTGCCGGTACCGGCGCTCTTGCGGTGAATAAAGATACCCAAGCCCAGAAACAGCATGTGATAAACGAAGAAAGCGAATAGAATTGTGAACG
>JAKQXK010000685.1 GCA_029561505.1 Spirochaetota bacterium
GTTTCTGCATGGGTAAAATTTGCCGTTCGCGACACGGCGTCAGTATTTATGTATTCAGGTTCTGAATCGTTTTTGACATTGCTGCGAAGCAGGTTTCACAGATTCCATGAGTCAATTGGGGAGGCAGCGGTAGTTCAAAAAGCCGCAGGCTTTCAATGGCATCTTCAACTTCGACCCATTGACCCGTGCCCGACCCGGCATCAACGCGGTTGCACCACGCACAAACCCGTAACAGGTCGGTTGAACGCGGTACCTGGCGCGAGAGCATTGCCACTGGTGCGCGATGATCAAGTCGCAGGGTGCGGGTCGCAAATTCGACTGTGCCGTTTGCGCCCGCTCTAATGGTCATTTCGAGCAATCGCCGGCAATCAGGCCCGTCGCAGCGAAGAGAAAATTGTGCTGACCGCCCCTCGCGAACACGGGCAACCATTTGCTGGTAGAGGCTTCGAGTCGTCTCATCGGTGATATAGTTCCAGAGCGGCTTGCCGATGACTGAGACTTGTAACAGCTCAGGGCCGTCATTTGCCTCTGCGAACTGAGCCCAACCACCGTCGACAAAGCAGATATTGTCATCAACGTCGATCGCATAGCGAACACCTGTCGCAATGGGGTTGTCGCTTACCGTTAAACTCATTTTAACAGCTCTTTTCTACCATACCAACCCGAAATCATGAAAGCCTGAAAAAACTTTACGGGCACCGCGATGCCGCTTTGCTTCAGAAAACTTTCAGTATCTGCCGGTGAGATTACCGACAGCATCTCGCGCAGCTGCATCGAAAGATTTGCCAGCGATTCGGGGGTGGCCCCCATCAGAGATTGTACGGCTTTCCAGTTTTCGAGCATTAAGGGAAATTCAGCAGAGTCCAAATCGAAGCTAATTTCTGTATTGATCAGAATACCATTGCTGCGCAAACGCTCGCTCATCGCCCGATAAAAGTTCACTCTTTCTTCTCGCTTCACAAAGTGTGCGACCAGAATGCTCAGCGCAGCATCGAAATTTTCACCATGCGCAACGTCATTCACATAGCCGTGAATAAGTTCACAGCGGTCTAGCACTCCCGCTTCAGCGAGCCTTTCGCGGCAAACATCGAGCATGCCGACCGATGGGTCGACGCCGACAAATGTATATTCGGGAAAATATTTCGCTAACGAAATAATCTCGGCGCCAGTGCCCACGCCTACGCACAGCACATGCGAACGGGCTGGCGCGTTCTGCAAAATAAGCCGAATCAGAAAGTGCATATTCTCTGCGATCGGTGCGAGTTGCCGGTTGCGTTCGTCGTACGCTTTAGCAGAGGCGGTGAAATGGTCAATGACGGGTGAATGGTGTTTCATTGTGGTATATCCTTCATCACTAAATGACGCTAGGTCTGATTATATAGCAGCCGCTTCAGGCGACTTTCCACATTCTCTTGTGATAGTACTTTTCCTTCTCGTATATTCTGCTCGCTCATAGAAAGTATTTTGAATAGGCTAATGGCATTTTTCATGTCTTCAAAGGTATTCGGGTCTAAAACGACGGCTTTTGCCTCGCCGTTTTGTGTGATGTAAAAAGGCCGACGCGTTTTGTTAATTTGGCTCAACACCTCGGTGGCATGGGCCTTGAAATATGTAATTGGCTTGATATCTTGCTTAGCCTTCAAGATGGTATCACCCCGCCGGTGCGAATGCCCACACCAATATTGAGATCTGGCACGTCAGGGGTTCTCGCCGCAATGCCCGGTACGGCACGCCCATCATTGCGGCTGCATTGGCGGCTGCAAGCCATGCTTGCCTTGCTTTTCAAATTCTCGACCTTTTTCAAAAATCTGTGCGACATCCATTTTATCCCAAAGATTTCGTTGCCATTCGGTGTAGTCAAATGAATCACGACGTACGAGCATCAGAAACTTTTCCGTTTCGACAGGGTCAAGTCGGCTTTTTAATGCGCTCATACCTTCTTGGCGAATTTCGGTTTCACTTCTCATTTTTACCCTCCAGAATCGCGATGAATTCAATGGGATTTACTATCTCCATAGAATCTACAATTGATTTTGATTTTCGCATAAGTTTTCGATCGGTTGTAATAAAAAATCGTGCGCCGGAGTGAATAGCACAGGCTAAATGTGCTGCGTCTTTTGGCTTGATGCCCGCAGCTTCCAGAGATATCGCATGTTTTTCGATATCAGGGTTAGCAGGGGCGTAGGTGTCGGACAGGCTTTCCCATTGGGAAATATCTGCTTTTTTCATTTCATCGAGATTATCATTATTTTCAAGGGAAAGCACAAAAGACCAGATTAAGTGTAGTTTCTTATGTAAGACAAGATTTTGAATCATCAATTTGGCTTCTGCTTCCATTTTGATTGTTTCTGAAGAAAGATCGTCATAAGGCCGGTTGAAGCAGCAGTTATCGAGGTAGATTTTCATGCCTGGCTGTTTGTACTCTTGAGCTCTTTGCGTGAAGGTAAAATTTCACTGAGGTAAAAATAATCGGAAAACTGGAGGTGCCTCACAAAAAGTCTTGGATATTTCTCTTGTGAAATTCTTTCTAATTTTCTTGCGGCGTCTGCCTTCACCCGCGCCCCTACAATCAAACCGACCAGTGAATTTCTGATATCGATGAATTCATTATCTTTGATGTACGGCAATACGCACCTGAATTCTTGTTCGCCCGCCCAGCTCTTATCTTTCAGCAAAAAGTTACTTGATAAGCTACGCTCAATTGTTGTCGAAATGGCAGTCTCAGAAGATAGCTCTTCTTGGATGTATAC
>JAKQXK010000688.1 GCA_029561505.1 Spirochaetota bacterium
CAGTATGGTAAAACTTATTCGTTTTTATCTGAGCTTCAATACCGATGAATCGTGCGGCAAATGCGCGCCGTGCCGAATCGGTGGCTTTCAACTGGCAAAACTCTATGACAAATTGCTCGCGCGGCAGGCGAATGAGGCCGATCTTGCGCAGATTACCCGCATAGCCAACGCGATGAAATATGCTTCGCTCTGCGGTCTCGGTAAATCAGCGCCTTCGCCACTCTTCGCTACCTTCAAATATTTTCGCCACGAATATGAAGAACTCTGCACAGAGGTTATAGCATGAACCGCATCGAAGCAGACAAACCCCCGATACGTTACAGGCTGCGCAACCATGTCTGATGCCATCGTCGCCGAAATTAATGGCCTGCGCGTTGAAGTTGCAGCGGGCACTTCGATTCTTGACGCCGCCGAGGCCGCGCAGGTAAAAATACCGACGCTGTGCAAACACCCTGATCTGGTCGCAAACGGCGCGTGTGGCCTGTGTATTGTCAGGGTCGATGGTCACGCGGCTCTGCCGCGCGCCTGCACGACTCCGGTTGAGGCGAATATGCGCATCACGACGCATGACGCTGAGATTACAGAAATCCGCAAGACGGTTCTTGAACTGATTCTGTCGACACACCCAAACAGTTGCCTCACTTGTGGCCGCAACCAGAGCTGTGAGTTGCAGACGCTCGCGGCAGACTTTGGTATTCGCGAAGAAAGTTTCGGGCATAGCGTGCAGGGGCTCGGCAAAGACACGTCGACCGGGTCGTTGGTGCTTGATTTTGACAAGTGTATCAAGTGCGGGCGTTGCGTGCACGTCTGTCAAGACCTGCAAAACGTGCACGCGCTTTCGTTTCTCGGCCGCGGTATGCACACGCGCATGGCGCCCGCAGGGGACATTCTGCTTGCAGAATCACCGTGCGTCATGTGCGGCCAGTGTTCTGCGCATTGCCCGACGGGGGCAATCGTCGAGCACGACGAGACGCATGACGTTTCTAACCTGCTTCGCGCAGATGAAAACTTTTGTGTGGCGCAAATTGCACCTTCGGTTCGCGTCGCGATAGGTGAGGAGTTCGGGCTTAAACCCGGCACCAACATGACAGGTCAGCTCTACGCAGTTCTCAGGCGCCTCGGTTTTCAGGCAGTCTTCGACACGAATTTTTCTGCCGATGTCACAATTATGGAAGAAGCCAACGAATTTGTCGAGCGCTTCAAACACGGCAAGCGTGACATGCCGCTCATCACCTCGTGCTGCCCGTCATGGACAGACTACATGGAAAAGTTGCACCCCGATTTTATTCCGCATTTTTCAACGACAAAATCGCCGCAGCAGATCATGGGAGTTCTCGCCAAAACATATTACGCGCAGAAAATGCAGATCGAGCCCAGGCGCATGAAAATGGTTTCGATTATGCCGTGCACCGCAAAAAAATATGAGATCACGCGCGACCACGAAATGTACGCGTCGGGCTACAAAGACGTCGACATTGTGCTGACGACGCGCGAGCTCGCACGCATGATCAGGCAGGCAGGCATAGATTTTGTGAACCTCAAACCTGAAAAAGCCGACAACTTTCTTGGGGCTTATTCAGGGGCCGCCACGATGTTCGGCACTACCGGCGGTGTTATGGAAGCAGCGCTGCGCACCGCGCAGGCAATCTTAACCGGCGAAAAGCTGCCGAAGCTTGTTTTCGAAGAAATTCGCGGGCTAGAAGGAATCAAAGAAACGAAAGTTGTGATCGCGGGCGAAGAAATTCGCATTGCGGTTGCGCATGGGCTGGGCCATGTGGGCGAGGTACTCGAGCGCGTGCGCCGTGCGAAAGCCGACGGGACGTCAATGCCCTACCACTTTATTGAAGTGATGGCATGCCC
>JAKQXK010000712.1 GCA_029561505.1 Spirochaetota bacterium
TCTTCGACGCGCGCCACGTCTGACGGGTCTGACCAGGCAAGATAGCTGTTTGGGCGCTTTACAGGGTTAAGCTTCTTGAGCGTGCCTTTTGACACCATTTCGGCGCACAGGCGGTCGTACTCTTCTTCAGACCCATCGCAAAAGTGAATCGATTCGGGTTGGGTGAGGTTGGCCATTGCCTCAACCCAGGCTATCAGGCGCTGGTTTTTAATGAATTCAGGGGTATCCATGGAGACATGAGCGACCCGGGAATAAATTCAATCTGTCAAGTGCAAGTGGCCACAGAAAATTACCAAGACCTGCCTGTCGCACGCAGCGCAGCCGCGCAGCGTTAGCCTGCAATCGGCGTGCGACTCTCGCCTGACGCTTTGGGGCCCAGCTCTGATATTTTGTAGCCATTGGGGTATGTCGCAAACCGGCGTTTGGTGACGTATTGTGGTTCGGTCGTTATCGGGCCAAGATAGCGCAGAGCCACTGCCCGGGCTTTGAATGCTGAGTCGACGGCGACCTGAATCCATTTTTCTGCAGGGGGAAAACCCACCGCGCGGCGCAGCGGTTCGTCGAGTAGTGCATACACACCCTGGCAGGCGAGCTCACCGGCGAAAGGCAATGGGGGCAAAAAGCCGACGAGTACCTTCAGCGTGGCACGGCTGACGCGTTCTGACTCGGGCGTATACCTGAAGTTCTCACGCTCATACTGCACGTTGAACGCTTCCATCGCCTCATATGTTTCAGGCAACTCGCGAATGCCCATCATCTGCCCCACCCCTCGCCACATGTAATACGCAGCGAGCTTCTCTTTTTCAGAGAGCGGGCGCCAGCCATAGCGCTGTATCCAGCGAATCGGTTCAAAAATGAAAGTCGTGAGCGTATAGATGAAGTCAGCGTTGGCAATATCGTAGCGCGCATGAATCTGGTTCATGCGCCGAATTGCTTCGCGCCCGCGATCACTGTCGAGACCGTTTTCGAGAAACTCTGCGAGCAATAGCGCGGTGTCGTCGTAGCGCTTCTGCCCGAAATTCTCAAACTGTTTTGTCTCGTCGAGAATGCGCGCGATTGAGGGCACCGCGAAGGTTCTGAAAAATGCGAGGCCCAGCGAGATTTCCATGTCTTGCGCGAAATCGAATGCGCTTGAAACCGCGACAATCTGGTGCGCGTCTTTTTCAGGGTCGAGCGTCTGAATGTGCTTCAACGCACCATATCGATCTGCCATGCCGTGTTTTTTGGCAGCGCAACATGGCGTCAATCATGCAGTGCCTTGCCGGCCTCGACGCATGATGCGCGTGAGTAGCTATACCTCAACCCCACGTGCCGCCGTGTTTTCTGGCAGCGCGCAGCGAAACGCATTACTTTTGACAAAGATGTCTGAAACAGGCATAACGCGCCGCGGGTTCTTACGCCGCTTCTCCGCCGCAGCTGCGCTGCTTGCAGGTGGTGCGGCAGCGTTGAAATATTTCTGGGCGAAGCGCGAACAACAAGGGGAGAATGCGATGCAAACAGCGACAGGTTCGGTGATATTGGATATCCACCCTTTGGGTTTTCAATGGCACACCGCAGACCCTTTTCTTTTCTGCGTGCACCACCTCGACCATTACCCGCAGGGTAACGCCGCGCTTGGGCCGAATGCATCGCTCGGCGGCCGCGACATCGGCCAGGACTTTACACTGAAAGATGGCTGGCGCATGTATCATGGTAATCAGATTCCCGGTTTTCAGCGTAAAG
>JAKQXK010000522.1 GCA_029561505.1 Spirochaetota bacterium
AGACTTATGGAAACCCGAGGCTTCGCCGCGCAGGCCCACGAGCACCGTGCGCCCAGGCAGCATGCGCGCCCGCCCATGATAGCCGACGACGAACGGCCAGCCGCTTTCTTCTGCGAGATAAAATTCGCGGTCAAAGTGCGCCACTTTGGGAAAAAGATCAAACTCGGCAAATTGCGCCCTCAGACCCGTGACCCCGGCGCTGTTTTCGATACAGTCAAAATACTGGTCGCGGTGGGCGGGCAAAATTGGCTTTGCCAGAATCGTTTCAATGCCCGGGTGATTCTGAAGCTGCGCGGCGTCGGCGGCGCCCCCGCCTGTTTCGCCCGACTCTGCTGCCGCGCCACGTTTGCCGGTGGCGGTACACTGCTGCGCAACCATGGCGCAGAACAAAAGCAAAGCGAGTAAGGGGGATATCCTCATTTTACGGGCCATAAACATATGCGGGTAATAATTTGCCGACACCGACAGAGCGGCCACCATATTGTGCCGGTCAGGCGGTTTTACTTTTGGCTTTTCGCATCAGCGGGGTTTCCCGCATAGCGGCTTGGGTTGGCCGCCGCAGGTGGCCGCTACAGGAGAACTCATGAAAAAAACCAATTTACTGATGGGCGCTGCGCTTGCAGGCCTGGCGCTCGCCGGCGGCGTGGGCGCCAAAGACACAAAAGATAAGGCGAAAGAAGGCGAGTGCCATGGCATCAACGGCTGCAAGGCGCAGGGCGATTGCGGCAATAAAGACCACGGCTGCGGCGGACAAAACGCCTGCAAAGGCCAGGGCTGGAAAAAAATGACAGAAGCACAGTGCAAGGCAAAGAAAGGCAAGTTCAAACCCATGTCGATGGAGATGTGAGACGCAACAGACGATTGGGCTGGGCCTCAGAACCCGGCATTTTGATTTTTTGATGCGCCAGCCGGCTCTTCGGGTCGGCTGGTTCGAAGCTATCACAGAAAACTTCATCAACAGCGAAGGTGCGCCGCTCTTCGTGCTTGAACAGATAAGGTCGCGGTTTCCCGTGGCGCTGCACGGAGTCGCACTCTCGATCGGCAGCGCCGATGGGTTAAACAAGAAACACCTTGAGCGTATTCGTCGCCTCGCTGACCGCATTGAGCCGTTTCAGATCTCAGACCACCTGTGTTTTTCACGTTTCGGTACGCAGCAACACCATGAGCTGTTACCGCTACCCCGCACACGGGCGATGCTTGCTCGTCTGCTGCGCAATGTTGAGATAGCGCAAAATTATCTGAAACGTCCGCTGGTGCTCGAAAATATTTCTGCCTACCGCGAATACCCTCAAAATGAGATTCCAGAACCGGAATTTTTGAACACGCTTGCCGAAAAAAGCGGTTGCAGGCTCTTGCTCGACATCAACAATATTTATGTCAACGCGGCCAACTTTCGGTTTAATGCGCGGCGTTATCTGCGCGCCATAAACCCCGGCTACGTGGCGCAATACCATCTCGCGGGTTTTACCGATCTGGGCACGCACCTCTTCGACACGCACGCAGAGCCGGTTCACGCCCCCGTGCAGCGCCTCTTTCGCGAAGCGAGATTTCATCTCGGTGAAAAACCCTTTAGCCTCGAGCGCGATGACCGCATACCCGCATTCGAGACCATGCAACGTGAAACACTGCGCCTCGCCGCCGCTAAACCGGTCAAAATGCCGGCGCGCTTTGATATTGTTACCAGCACGCCCAAATCTGACGCACCTGCGAAAAGTTCGCGGGGCCTGCAGCGAGAAGCCAGCTGGCAGCGGCATTTTTATGCCGGCAAAACACTGAAGGCAGAACCGCGCTGCGGAACCCTCTCACCTGCCGCCGCGCAAAAAGTCTACCGCGTCGCGCAGTTTATACGCCTCGGCACCGCCATTCGGGAAAAATTTTCGCTGCTCGCGGCGGCATTGGGCGAGCGCAAAATGCTCGCACTGCAACGCAGCTTTATCGCAGCGAACAAATCAACAAACGAAGACCTGGCTCTTTACGCGCACAACCTGCCCGAATGGCTGGTGCGCCAGCGTGCTTACCCAGCTCACCTGGCTGATCTCGCGCGGCTCGACCGGCTGCAATTCGATATTTTTCATGCGCGCGCCGAAGCGCCGGCAACCGATGTTTTTGCCAGAGCCGTGATGCTCTCGGCGACAACCGGGTTATGGTCGGGCACTCACCAAACAGTCAAGGTGAGCAGGTCGCGGGTACAGGTGTTACACAAACCACTCGCCGGGCCACAGTTTCTGCTCTGTTACAGAGAAAAATTTGCTGTCAAATCGGCATCGCTCACCGCCGGTCAGTACCGGTTCGTGTGCCATCTGCAAAAACGCGTGCAGCTGACGCAGTTGCTGTCGCGCGCAGAGAGCGAAAACTGGTTGCCACCGCGTGAAGTGCGCGGGCTGTTTCGGGTGCTCGGCGTGCCCGGGTTGCTCACATGATCACCGAAGACTTTCTGAAAAAACACGGTGATGCGCTTTATGCCTTCGCACGCCAGCGCCTCGACAACGACGACGATATCGCCGATTGCATTCAAGAAACACTTCTGGCCGCGATTCGTAATGCGGGCTCGTTTGAAGCACGTTCGGCCGAACGCACGTGGCTTATCGGAATTCTCAAGTTCAAGATTATCGATGTGTTTCGGCGGCGCGCGCGCGAGGTTCTGCACGAATCTGCCGATCTGTACGAAGAAGCTGAAGCTTTCGATTCACGCGGCCATTGGCAAAAGCAGAGCGCGCCACGTTCGTGGCAGAAATCTCCGCTCGAGCAGCTTGAGCGCGCAGAACTGCAAGAACACCTGAACCGCTGCATCGGGCATCTGCCGGCAGCGATGCGCATGGCGCTGACGCTGCGCGAACTCGAGGGGTTCGCCACTCAGGAAATCTGTAATACTCTGAGCATTACGGCGACGAACTTAAACGTGATACTTTACCGCGCTCGTCTGCACCTGCGGCGATGTCTCGAAGCGGCGGGCTTTGAGGGCACTGGTGGGTAATTGCTGAAGACAAAATGAACTGCGCTGACTATACCAAAATGGCTTCTGCCGGGCACGATGGCCCGCTGTTATTTCGCGACCGCGCCCGCATGTTTATGCACCATCTGATCTGCATTTACTGCCGGCGTTTCTCGTCGCAACTTGCTGTGGTTCGGCAGCGTCTGCAGAAGCATAATGCCGATGCGAAGATGCCGGCGAAGGTGCGAGAGCAGATAACGCGCAGACTGCGCGACGGCGCTGCGCGATGAGCGGCACATTTGCGTCTGTAGCATGGCGCATGCTACCGTTTGTTTTAGGCGCCCTCTACATCGGCCTCGTTGGTACTCCTTGGGAAAACACGCTGACGCTTGCTGCTGAAAACCGGCTCGACCTCAAAGCAGCATTCTTCTACCGGTATCGCGATGTCAGCCTGCTGGGTGGTTTTGGCGCGGCAACGCCGGCCGTGTCGGCGATAATGACGTTGATCGGCATATTCGGCAGCCGCATTCTGTTTATATCAATCTGCCTCGCCACGGGGGCTCTGGTGCTGCGGAGCGCGTTTCGCCTGCGCTTATTGATGTTGCTACCCGTGACTGCCGGCCTGGCATTTGGCGAGGCTTTTTTGCTGTGGTCTTTACTGATTGCGCTACTTTCGCACGGCTATGCACGCATTCGGCAGCGGCGGGCAGTGACCTTCTCGTGGCGCTCGCACGCTATCTATGCAATCGCGATGGTTTTTGCCCTGACTTTTCTTGGGGCGTTGATTTCAGCTTTCGCAAACCCGCTACACACATTGGTTCGCCACAAGGTTCTCGCCGGTAAATCAGTAGTTGACCGACTGCAGATTCATGTATCCGCTGCGGGCATAACATTCGAAGACAGCTGCGCCGCGCTGGTCAACCCCGACGATCTGCGCGGTGTCAATGCGATTGAACTGCTGTCTAAATCGTCTGTTCGGGCTTTCTCTGAAATCAGATTGCTCGATCTCAAAATCGTCGAACGTAATTATGGCATGCTCAGATTGAAAAACGAAAGAGGTGAATTTATCTTCTCTCAGGCCGCGCGTGATTTCGGTCAGGCAGAAGGGCAATACGCTGCAGCACAGCAGCAGTTCTGGCAAACAGCCCCCCAACTCTGCCTCGTGGCCGTATTCGATACCGCGCCAGAGAAAGAAGAGGCACCGTTTTCACGCGCACGCCTGATTCTCGATGCGCGCAAGAAAGCGGGCTTGATAACGCGCGTCATTCAGTTGTCGGCAAAGTGACGAGCCGATAGCCGACAGCAGGCTCGTTAAGCAACATACGCGGCGCATCAGGTACCGGTTCGATTTTTCGACGCAACGTCGTCACGTACACTCGAAGGTAGCCGGTTTCGTTTGCGAGGCCTGGGCCCCAGATTTCGCCCATGATCTGCTGAGTTGTGACGACTTTGCCGGCATTTTTGGCGAGCAGGCACAATAGGTTGTACTCGGTTGGCGTCAGATGAATTTTTTTACCCGCAACTCTC
>JAKQXK010000005.1 GCA_029561505.1 Spirochaetota bacterium
ACCTTGTCTCGCTCGGCCGATGTGTACTCGGCGTTACAGGCGATCGAAATTACGGGTTCTTCGAATTTGCTCGTGAGCTCTGCGGCGCAGGCTTTTTCTTCCCAGAGGCCGGCCATCTCATTGCCAAGCAGCGCCAGGTCGTCGCTGCCCGTTTCTTCGGCCGCGGCCTCGCTCTCGGCTGCGTTCACTGAAAAGGCTGCGGCGGCGCAGGCGAAGATGAGTGCGGTGAATAGTTTACGTTGTCTGGTCATGGTTTCCTCTTAGAATTCGATCTTCGGTGGTTTTGTTGCGGCCGGTGCAGCGGGTGTCGCCACTGCCGGCGCCGTCACTTTGACGCCAGGTACCGCCGGTGCTGCCGGGGCGGGTGCAGCGGGTGCAGGCGCTGCAGCAGGTTCGGCGGCCGCTTCGCTCGCCGCGCCCCCGCCAGAACCGCTGCCATCTGAAAAATCAAATGACAGCAGGGCATTATCGAAGACATATTCATATTCTTTCTGGCGGTTTTTGGGGCTGACGCACACGAGCTGCAGCACCTTATCGTCAGAGACAACAAACGCCGTCGTTAGTATATATACCTTTTTGCCGACGCGCGCGCTCCAGACCTGTTTTTCGATACCTTTGCGAAAACCGAGTTCTTTACGCTTCAGCAGAAACACGCGGTCATATTTCACTGCAAGTCGGCTGCGCAGCTGCAAAACCAGCGTTTCGAGGTCGGCGCTGTCACTCGAATAGGCCCGCACTTCGATCGCCACGCGGCCGGTGCGGTCTTTTTTCTCAAAATGCACATTCGCGACCTTGTCGCGCGCCCGCGAAGCCTGCGCCCATTGCGCGGGAATATCGACGGTGAACCCGGGTTCTTCACCCTTGGGCTCCCAATTGAACGGCAGCGCCGCCAGGTGGCCAATGGCCGTCAGGGTTATACAATACAGGGTAATAATACGCAGCATATAGTCTCTCCTTTAGATAATCGGTAAACGCGCAACCCAAATTGAATTATCCGTGGGTGTTTATCCATTGACAGCGCCGACAACGTGCCGGTGTACGCAGAGGCGGATGTATTGGCGAATCTGTTTATTTCTTTTTGGTGCAGCGCTTCACGCCGAAGAGCCATGGAGCCTTAGCCGTGCCCACCCGGTAACAAACGAAGCTATACCGGCTGACCACCACCATGCGGCAGTGGCGACCAACCCCGTGATACGCTTCTACCAGGCCTATATCAGCCCGCTCAGCGGCTCGACCTGCCGCTACACCCCAACCTGCTCGAGATATACAGCAGAAGCAGTCGCCAAATTCGGTATTTTTAAGGGAATCGTCATGGGCACAGACAGGTTAATACGCTGCCACCCGGGCCAACGCGAATACCCTATAGATCCCCCCGTTGAATATTGAGATGCTGAAGCTGACTGCCATATTTGTTCTCGCTGCGGGCCCCGCCCTCTTCGCGGCGCCGAAACCACCCGATTTCACGAGGCCACAGACTTTTTTGCAGCTCGCCGATGCATTCGCCGATGAGCACGACTATTACCGGGCGATCACCGAATACAAGAAGGTCATTCATCTTTTTCCGCAATATGAAAAACTCGAATGGGTACATTTTCAGATCGGCAAAATGTATTATGAGGGCGGTCGATATCCACAGGCGAAAAATGAATTTCTGCCGCTGACCGATTCGACCGATGCGCGGCTCAAATTTCTCGCGCACAACTTTATGGCGCTCAGCTATTATGAAAATGCGGAGTACACAAATTCAGCGAGACTTTTTGCCGAACTGAAAGAAAACCCGTCAGGCAAACCCTACCTGCTTGACTATACGATCTATGCCTCGATGGCGGCGGCGGGCGATAAAAAATTCGGCGAAGCGCTGAAGTCGATGACCGAAGCCAAAACCGCCTGGAAAAACAAGCAGCCCGCGCCCGATTCTTCGGCTGTGTTACCGCAGTACGAACCCTTTTTCGAAAAATCGATCGGGCTGCTTGAGAAAGCAGAAAAACTTTCTGAGAAGAGCCCGTATTGGGCGGTTTTTTTCTCGGCGATTTTTCCCGGCGGCGGCCATTTTTTTCTCGGCGAATGGGATACCGGCATTGTGAGTTTAAGCCTGGTCGGTGGCGCGGCGTTTCTCGCGTACGACGGTTTTGTGCGTGAGAGCACCGTGCAATCGATTCTGTTCACGACCTTCGCGACGGGCGCGTATATTGGCCAGGCCTATTCAAGCTACCGCACCGCGCGCAAGTATAACGAAGAACTCGGCGACGCCGAGTTCAGAGAACTCAACCGGCAATTCAGAAGCCTCAACGTCGCGCTGCAGTTTCAGACAAGGTTTTGACAGATATTTTGCAGATACCTGCAAAATATCTGTCAAAACAATCGATTAGGGATATTCAAACGTAATCATATTCTGTGAGTTGATTGCTGATTCACGATAGCCGTCGAAACCGGTGAGTATGACTGTCATTGGGCTGTATGGTACCGATGACAGGTAAAAGCTGCGCGGGTTGGGTGGCGCAATCGCGCGGTCGATAAAACGCGCTTCATAGAACTTTGCCGGCACACCCCGATAGATGTAGATCAAATAGGTGCCGACCTCTGCCTGGGTTTCTGGGTCAATCGCTGCAGTGAAGTCGAAGCGCAGATTTGCCTTGTCGAATGTTAAAACCGGAACCGACGGCGGATTGCCACCGGCAATCTTGTCATTACCGCTGTAGTAGTTTTCATCAACGGGAGAATTCACAGCGCACGCGCACAGGCCGAAACACAGAAGCAGCGCAGCGCTGAGGTGCCGCATCGCGCTATTTTTTTTCAGGTGGTGCGGGTAGCGGCGCCGCCGGTGAAGGCGCCTGACCCGGTACGGGTGCCGGCACGACCTGCGGCTGCTGCATTTTTTTATGCGCAGCATGCGATTCGTTCAGGTAGACGCTGATGCGGTGGTTGTGGCGAATTTCTTCAGCGTCAGCGAGCAGGCCCGCCTGCAAGAGCAGTTCATCTGCCTCGCGGTAACGCCCTTCGAGAATGAAGCAGACTGCAACATCGTTCTGCCAGTAACCGCGCTGCACGTCGGGCAGGTTACCACCCTCTGTGCGGGATAAGAGGTTCAGCGCTTCGGCTGTTTTGCCCTCAAGCAAAGCGTTATAGGCAATGCTCGTATCTGGCACATTGCGGTCGGTGAAAAAGAACAGCGTACCAAACTGCCTGGCGGCACCTTTCTGCCCCAGGTGCGGGGTCGGCAGAACGACATTGACCGAATGCGCGACGCCCGCGGTGCACGAAAAACCAGCCGCCGCGAAGAGACAAATGAACAGGGCAAACTTAAGCACAATGAGACGCCATTAAGGGGCATGTATATGCAGAAAAGACAATTTCACCTTACTGAACTATTTATTGTCCGCATGAGTCGATTTCCATTATTTTCATTGCCATGAGCGCAAACCATTTTGACACCATTATCGTCGGTTCTGGCCCGGCGGGCTATACGGCAGCGATATATGCCGGCCGCGCCAACCTCAAAACCCTGGTGCTCGAAGGTATCGAACGCGGCGGCCAGCTCATGATCACCAGCGAAGTTGAAAATTATCCCGGGTTTGCGCAGGGCATTCAAGGCCCCGAACTTATGGACCATTTTCGCGGTCAGGCCGAACGTTTCGGTGCTCAGCTCAAGTCAGTCATGGCAGACAAGGCCGAACTTTCGGGTGGCGCGCCGTTTCGCATCACAGCCGAAGGTACAACGTACACTTCTGATTCGGTCATCATC
>JAKQXK010000524.1 GCA_029561505.1 Spirochaetota bacterium
GCCGACCCGTCGATTTTGCCACCGATTTCTGGCGCCGCTTTAATGGTTGCGTCGCGCACGCGCCGAAGCTGCGTCAAGGTGCAGAGATAACGCGCTATGCGTGTGAGCGCGGAAAACTGCGGCTGATCGTCTTCACGGACGACGGGCACGTATGGCCGGGTGCGCTGGCGGGTCTTTCCGGGGCCGAGCAGGCGCGCAGCCAGCTGGTTCTGAACGATGCTGTCTGGCAGTTCTGGCTTGAACCCAAAAAACCTTTACGCTGAGTATAATGATTATTCGTTATCGTTATGGCGGTCAGCGCCCTTGAAGCCCACGCAATACATCCGGTGAAACGCAAATCATCAGTTTTTTCACTTCTTTGGGACAGGCTCGGCGTCATCATGTCGGGGCTGTGCCTGATTGATTGTCTCGTGCTGCCCGTCGTGTCGACGCTGCTCATCAGCCTGCAGTCTTCGATCGGTTGGGTGAAAGAGCTGCATTGGTACCTTCTGCCAGTCATTGGCATAACCGGCGGCATCGCGTTTCACCACAGCTTCAAGGCGCACCGCGCATATTCGATTGTGGTGAGCGGTGTGACGGGCTACCTCATGCTGGCATTCGGTGAAGTTTTTGAGTCGGCTCTGGGTTTTGCCTCGATCAACTATGTGAGCGTCGCCGGTTCGGCGCTTTTGATATCAGCGCACGTGCGCAACCTCATGCTGCACAGCGGCAGGCGCAGCCATGCTGCGCACCGTCACGAACACTGAGCGCAGACGCCATAGAATGTGAATTCATGCGCTGCGAGTCTGAAACCGGGCGGTAAGAATTTCTGAAGATCGATGCCGGGGCATCCGGGCAGATCGTAGACCTTGCCGCATTCATTGCATTTAAAGTGGTGGTGATGGTGCAGGTGCGCTTTTTCGTAGAGCGCTTCACCCCCTGGCATTTGCACTGTCTGAATTTCATTGGCTTCGAGCAGAGCGTTGACCGTGCGGTATATTGTCGCCTGACCGATTTTTGGTTGCTGCTCTTGTGCAAGGGAAACGAGGTTTGCAATCGTCAGCGGGCGTTCTGATTGCATGATGATATCATGTATAATGGCGCGCTGCCTCGTTTGCCTTTGCCCGATTTTCAGCTTCGACATGCGGATATAGCTTAAATACCGGGATACGGCAGCAATTGCTTATTGCTAAGGCATGGTGATGCGGCCATGGCGGGTGAGGGGCCGTGGCCAAATCTGCGCAGCATTATTATCCTTTGCGCCATGTGTCGAAGGTCGAAAGTCATTAAGAGTGACGATAGAGGCTGACGACCTTGCCGGCTTTGAGTCTGCAGCCAGAGAACTGGGAAAATTCGTGGTGCCCCCAATGCTTGTGCTGCTGCATGGCAATCTTGGCGCCGGCAAAACCACTTTCGTTTCGGCGCTGCTGAAAAGTAAGGGTATAGACGGTGTGAATTCGCCGACCTTTAATCTGCGAAACGACTACAATGCCGGTTCGTGGCGAGCGCTGCACCTTGACCTGTACCGTCTGAAACCGAACGATAACGGCCTGGACCTTCTGCCGCCCGACGAAGACTATTCGAATGCAATTGTCTTCGTCGAGTGGCCTGAGAAAGCGCAGCCCGGTATGTTTGCGCTGTTCGACCAGACGCTGCAGATTGACATCACGCACACAGCAGACGGTCGCCGCACCGTTAGCTGGCAAAACCGATGAAACTGCCTGCGCTGGTAATCGACACTTCAACGCGTTATCTCGTCGCAGGCCGCGTTGATGGCTCAGGCCCGATCAAATTGAGCGCGGTCGAAAGCATTAGCCGTGGCGAAGACGCGGTCGACGGCGCGATCGCTGAACTTTTTCCCGATCTGGGCGAGATGAAATCGCTCTGGCTGGGGCAGGGGCCCGGGTCATTCGTCGGGCTGCGATCGTCATTTGCCTACGCGCGCATGCTGGTGATGCTCAGACAGTTGGATTGCCAGGTGTTCTGGTCGTCGCTGCTGTGGCGGCAGATTTTTGCCGTGCCGCGTCAGGCATGGTTTCTCAGCCGCACCAATGCGAAGCTGTTTTATGCAGACCGCTTCACACCTGATCGCGAAGCGCACGCGATCGAAGCAGATGCTGCACAGTCGCTTGACGGCGATGTCTTCTGCCTGTCAGATAGCTGGCAGCCGCAGCCAAATGGTGCCGCCCATCAACTGGCGCCCACAACTATCGGCACCATGCTCCACATGGCCGATGCCCGCTGGTCTCTGCCAGACAGCTGGCTCTCGCAGCTCGCCCTGAGCCAACCGCTGCAGCACGAAGCGCTGCACCCGGTTTATGGGCACGAGCTGCACTTTAAACTGGCAAAAGGTAATCAACATGGATAAACAAACAGAAAAACTCATAGACAGGTGGCTCTTTCATGCCGCCAAATCAGGCGATTTGAAGCTTCCGCTCGGACGCGCCGCCGAAAAACCCGAGATAAAAGAAGTTAAAGACGAAAAGGGGGCGAAGGGCAAAAAAAGTTCACGCCGGCCTGACAAGAAGGTAATGCCCGCAGCCGCGCCGCAGGTGGCATTTGACCGCTTCACAACCGAAGCGCTGCAATTCTTAACCGCGGCAGGCGTCGTGACGCAGAAGCACAACCAATATTATGTACAAAACCAGTTTACCGGTGCATTCAGCGCCGCGAAATCAGGTGTCGGTTTTGTGCCGGCGGCATCTCGTGTCGAGGCGGTTGTGCCGTTTGCCGATCGAGGGGGCGCACTGCACCGCGATAAAGTGCGTATCCGCGTCACCGGTTTCGGCCGTGGCCGCATGACCGCGCGCGTTGAAGCCATCGTCGAACCGTTTTCAGGTGAATATCTCGCACGCCTGGCCGGCCCCGCCCGCGGAGCTGACGACCTGCAGCTCGCAGAACTTGTCGATTTGCCAGACCGGCCTTACGTGCTGGTATCTCTGCCGGCGGCCGCAAAGAAGAAAAAGCGAAAAGGCGACGCCGATGAATCACTCATCTACCTGACGCGCACGACGCAACAGAAACAGTATATGCGCGAACACCAGTCTGGTGGTTATAGCCGCGCTCAGGCTTTTGTGTTCGAGCCTTCGGGCCGCGCTGTGCGCGAAGACCGCAAGGGCGACCTCGAGAGATTGCGGCTGCGGTTCATGCTGCCAGAAGATTTCGAGAAATCTCTGATACCATCGAAAAGTGATCTCACTCGAAAGGTGAAGGCCGAAATGAAGAATAAGGCCCGGCAACGGGTTGAAGGCCGGTATATTTTTACAATCGACGGCGAAGACGCCAAAGATTTTGACGATGCCATTTCAGTTACCAGGCGACCCAACGGTTATGAACTCGATGTACATATTGCCGATGTATCGTTCTTCGTGAAACCTGGAACTCCTCTTTTTGACGAAGCTCTGAAACGCGGCAACAGCTATTATCTCGCCGGTGGCGTGATTCCGATGCTGCCCGAAATTCTTTCAAACGAGTTCTGCAGCCTTAAACCAAAAACCGAGCGACTCGCATTCACTGCTCGCATGTTTTTTGACGCAACGGGGCGCATGACGGGGCATGAGATTTTTCGGTCGGTGATCTATATTGATAAGCGCTATACCTATAAAGAAGCGCACCTCGACTTAAAAAAGAAATCGTCACTGTTGGCGCCGGCTCTCGAACTCGCTGATATTCTGATAGCAAGGCGCGATCGCGAGGGCCGCATCGACCTGAATATCGCAGAACAGAAAGCCGTCTACGACAAACAGGGCCGGTTTCGCGGCATCGACGTGCAGCAACGGCTCAATTCGCACCGTCTGGTCGAAGAGTGCATGCTGAGCGCCAATCAGGCAGTCGCCAACCAGGCAAACCGCCATGGAATACCCGTGCTGCACCGCAACCATGAGAGCATGCCGCCCGAAAAGCTCGAGAAACTGAACCGCTACCTCGAAAAGTATGCATCTCGCCTCAAGATTCGTGGGGTCGACCAGAAAGAGATCGGGCGTGTGCTCGCACACGAGGGGCTTGATCCCGTGCGCGAAGTTTTTCAGTTTCTGCTGCTCAGGTCTTTTATGCAGGCGAACTACATGCCCGAATCAAAAGGGCACTGGGGCCTGGCATTCGAAGAGTATGCACACTTCACTTCGCCGATTCGGCGTTTCGCCGATCTCGTCACGCACCTGCAGCTGGCTTCGCATCTTGATAAAGAAAAACGCGTCTTTAACATGGGTGAACTCGAATATTTCGGCCGCGAGGCATCGCGCCTCGAGCGCATCGCATTCGAAGCCGAACGCGCTGACAAGAAACTGCTGGCGGTGCGCGCCATGGGTAACCGTATCGGCGAATCGTTTAACTGCTGGCTGAGCGGGTTCACCCCTGACAGGCTGTTCGTGGCATTGACTGATTTTCCCGCTGAAGGTGAGATCAGCGCAATGGCCGTCGACCGCCGGGGCGAGATAAGGGTCATCGACGACTTCAGCGTCTATGCGGGTAAGCTGCAGAAAACGCTTTCGCTTGGTGATAAATTTAAGGTAAGGCTGCTCAGGGCAGACCCGATTGAAATGGCGCTGCAGTTTGAGCCTGAGCGGTTCTGACACAAAAACTGACAATTAATTGACAGCGCGCGGCGACGTAAGGGTTATTCATCGTGGTTGAGATGCATGAAAGGGAAGGTATACCGTGCGCCCGCATAACGGCGGCGCAGCTGCACATGTATTTTATTCCCGATCTGAAAGAAAAGCTGCTGGATACCGTGAGCAGCGAGCCCGATAACCTGATTATTGACCTCACCCGCGTCGAATATCTCGATTCGTCGGCGATGGGGGTCTTGTTTCAGGTACAGAAAAAGATGCACGCTTACGGCGGGGCGCTCTATCTCGTAGGCATCAACGCGACCATTGAAATGGTTTTCAAGCTGACGAAGTCAGACCAGCATTTCACCGTGTTCGCCGATGAAAAAGCGGCCGTCGCCGCGATTCAGGCTAAACGTTAAGGGTCAGATACGCGCACGCAGAGCGTTGATGCGCTCAAGCAGCTCGGCTTTGTTCTTTGGGTCGGCGTAGCGGTGTGCCACACCCGCGAAGATGATAAAAAAAACCGCTATGCCTGACGAGATATTCAGCATGAGCAGCATCTCTTCTGAATAGATGAGTTTGCGGCCAAACAGGTAGAATGACAGCGGCGTTGCGATCAGCAGCAGAACTGTGCCGGCAAATTGCCAGGGTTTCATCAGGTGCACGCGCATGAGCTCATGAATCTTAAACCGCAGCGCCTCAGGGGCTTTGCGTGTGTATTCTTCACCCACCGCCCTGTGCACCGCTTCGGGGTAACTGAACTTTTTCAAAAAGCCTCCCGCATCATTTTGATGCTTTTTGTCTGTTGCGTGTCATCAGATTGCATTATTTTTCCATTTTTTGGCGCAAGATATGCTTCGCGCGGTGCACATTTGCCTTGAGTGTACCTTCTTTCATGCCGGTGATTGCCGAAATTTCGGCGTAGGGCATATTCTCGAAGAAAAGTAAAATCAGCGGAATGCGGTAGTTGTCGGGCAGAGTTGCGATGTGCGTGCGCAGCCTCTCGATCTCTTCTTCTTCGAAGACAGGTTCGGGTTCGTCTGCCGCGATGTCGAAGTTATCTATAGTTTCTGTGACGAGGCGTTTTTTGCGGCGCAGATCTTCGAGGCCGAAGTTCCATGCCAGACGATAGAGCCAGGTCGAAAATGCCGACCGGCCGCCAAATTTGCCGAGTTGCTTCAGTGCAAAGACGTAGACCGACTGTGCAAAATCTGCCGCGTCGTCTTCATTGCCGCGATAGAGTTTCAGGCCGATCGAATAGATCATGTCGAGCGCCTTCTCGAACTCACGGTCATAGTCGTCTTTTGAAAGAAGCGGCTCATCTTGCAGCATGAGCTCCGGCTTTGCGTTCAGAGAGGTAATAAAACGCGACGAGCCCTATGCCAGCACAGAGGGGAATCAGCCCCCCCAAAATACCGGGGTTTGTCGGGCGGGTGAAGAAAAAGAACAGTGTGAGCGGCAGCCCCGCCGAAAAGCTGAGACACCCGGCAAGCAGGCTGATAAAGC
Organism: Spirochaetota bacterium; assembly: GCA_029561505.1. GTDB lineage: Bacteria > Spirochaetota > Leptospiria > Turneriellales > Turneriellaceae > Turneriella. The sequence continues at coordinate 6,036 of JAKQXK010000524.1, forward strand.
GCAAATGGTCGCGCGCGCTTTCAGTGGGTATCTGCAACCTGATTTTTTCTTTGCGCAGGCGGTAGTTGTAGAGCAACAAAAAGAACACCAGAACCGAACCAAAAACCACTGCAACCATAGGCACAATCGAGAGAATAATATCACCGGTATGCGAGGTCGCGATGCAGCGATCAAGCATCGCCTCGAGGTTTTTTGCGCTTTGAGACTCCATACGAACCACCTTTTAGACGTCGAATTGCCCCCGTGGGTTGCGATAATTTTGCCGCTTTCGAAAAGCCGGCAGCTGCGTACAGCCAACCGGTTTTGTAGGGTGTTAACCCGGGGGGGCGAGCAGGCGCGAAAAGGCAGTGATTGAAGATCGTGCCTCAGGGCTCAGCTCGAGCGTATCGGGCGTGACATAGGTATTGACGTGCGCCTCGACGACCTCTGTGGATTGCTCTTGTGCGTGGTGCTGCATGAAGGGCAGAATCTGCCCGCGATAGTGCGGCGATTTTTCGCTGTAGTGCCTGAGGCTCGTTTCGAGAGAAATCCTCAGATCTTCACTGAAGCGTTGCTGCGTAGCCGCCGGCAGGTCTTTCTTTATGTAGATGCACCCGAGGGGTATCATGGCATTCTCATGCCTTTCGAACCAAGCCCCCAGATCTTCGATGAGGTCAAGGTCCTCGGCTGCATAGACGAAGCGACCCTCATGTATGAGCACCGCAGCCTCAACCCGGCCGCCTTTGAGTGCAGGCAGCATTTCGAAAAACGGCATCTGCACAATTTGCACACCTGAAAGGTGTGTCTGCTGTTTTAGCCAATAATGAAAAAGCCGGTGCGCCGTTGTATTCTCGCCCGGCAGCGCTATACGGGCATGTTCGTTTATTTTGCCGACGAGAACCGGGCCGACTCCGCGACCGATCGCTGCACCGCTGGCGGCAAAACCGTAGACCGCGCTGATCTTCTGCATTATGGCAAATGAGCCTTTTGCGATCGCGAACTTGTGTGTGATCAGTGCGCGGTTCAGCTCTTCAATATCGAGAAAATGGATGCGGTACGCGGGGTTGTCTTTAAGCCCAAAGAAGGCGAAGGTGTCGTTGGGGCATGGCGAAATTGCAATGTCTAAGGGAACTGCCATTATCGCAGGCGTGCAAGTTTGCCCGCGATCAGGTATTCGTTTATCGTTGCTGCGCTTTCGCCCAGAACTCTGAATAGAACTTTCTTTACAGTAAAAATTTCACCGGCGATGCCTGTTGCACGAACGACTTTATAACGAAACTCAGCGGCGCGCGTCTGGTCGAACTCACGCGGGCCATTCTGCTTTTCGAGAGCCGTGAGCGTTTCATATGCCTGCTTGGCTTCGTTGTCTGATTTGAATTCCCACACGTCGAGGGTCAAGATTGTGCCGTAGCGCCCTGTCATCGCCGCTTCGGCACCGAGGTCGAGTTCGGTATTTTTTTCAACAAATTTCTGTTCGTTGCGAAATTCAGTAATGTAAACGTCGTCGAGCGATTTAAAATTGGCGTCTATTTCGGTGAAGATCGATGAACGTTTGCACGAGACCGAAATCGCCATGAGGCCAATAAAAAGTGCTATATAGGCTGTTGCGTTAAATTTCATTAAAGCCTCAGTTTTTGTGCACGCTCTTTCATGTCACCTTTGAAGAGGTAACTGCCTGAGACGAGAATATCAACACCGCCCGTTGTGAGGCGCTTCGCGTTGGCGTCTGACACACCGCCGTCGACTTCTATTTCAAGCATGCGGCCCGCCGCGTGCTCGCGCTGTTTCAGCGCATTCAGCTCTGCGAGCCTTTCCCATGAAGACTCAATAAACTTTTGACCGTAAAAGCCCGGTTCGATCGACATAAAAAGCACCAGATCGAATGCGTGGATAATATCTTTGAGCGAGCTGACCGGCGTACGCGGGTTGAGCGCGATGCCGGCGCGAATTTTCTGCGCGCGTATTTGCTCGGCGAGGCGAATAGGGGCTGTCGTCGCCTCGTAGTGAAATGTGATAATCTTGGGTTTCAGCGCAAAGTATTTTGGGGCTTCGATTTCGGGCCGCGCGACCATGAGGTGCACGTCGAGTGGCACCGTTGTCTCGGCCTGAATAGCGGCGGTAATCTGGTCGCCGAAGGTCAGCGCCGGCACAAAATGGCCATCCATTACGTCGATGTGAATATATTCGCAGCCCGCTGCTTCAATTTGTTTTGCCGCCGTCGCGAGGTGCGCGAGTGGCGCGGCAAGAATGCTGGGTGAAATCTGAGTAGGCATGTGGGTCGTTCAGAGCGTATCGGCTCTAAGATGCAGCGTTTTTTCTGGTTTCTGCACCTGTGCAACCGGTGCCGCCTGCTGCGTTTCGCCCACGATCGTCGTCTGCGCAGGTTCATTTGCTTTGGCTACTACCGGTGCCGCAGCGACCGCGGTATAATAGTCGCGGTAGACGTCAAAAGCGTCGTCGCGGCGTCGAAATACCGGAACCGCAGAACTGTTGCGCACAAGGTAATATTCGCTGTAGAGTGACCCGTCTTCGTTAGCTACGGGTTCTCGCCGGGCAATGGTGAGCACTGCGTCGCTGTCTCCCCATTTTTTGGCAGGTACAAAAAGCTGAGCGAACGGCAGGTCTTCGAGGTCGATTGCCGATTTGCCGCTCGGGATAGCCTCTTCAAGGGCGCCGACCTCGAGCTGAATCTCTTTTTCACCGACTACTGCGTCTGCGACCAAGGTCGCGTTCTCTTCGGCTTTTTCAGTCTTTTTGATGGTGATCACGGCGGGTTTTTTGAGGTGGTATGCTGCATTGAGGGCAATGGAAACTGCAAGACCCTTTTCAAATTTTGGGACTGCGTTCGCCTGTGGCGCGCCGGCCGGTGCCGGGCCATCTGAAATCAGCAGCGATACCGGCGTATTGGGTATAACTGGTGTGCCCGCCGGCGGAAACTGCGCCAGAATCTCGCGGCGCGGCTGAGCAGAAGGCACGCGCGTGATCACGCCTTTGCGCAGAGAAAAAATGCGGCCACCGACGGGCAGGCTCGCAAGCGAACCGTCGACAAGGTCTTCTGAAAAACCAACGAGTTTCGGTACCTGTACAATTGCGTCAGAAAGGTTCACGAGCAATTCAAGTTTTGTGTTCTTGTCAACGCTCTTGCCCGGAGTCAGATTTTGCGCCAGAATGTAACCGTAAGGGTATTGTACCAGGTAAGCAGGTTTCAGATCAACTTTAAAATCTTCGCGCAGTTTGTTGTGTTCACCGAGAAAAAGCCGGCCGACGACGTCGGGAACAACGGTACGTTCGGTGTCAGCAAAAAGTACCTTAAATATCGTGAACCCTGATATAAAGAAGATCGAGAGACCGACAAAATAAAAAATCAGAATGCGCGCCGTATGCTTAAAGTACAGCATTTTGGGTGCAGGTGCGCTGGTTTCGCTGTTCGCCATTTACGGTTAGTTACCGTCTGTAAAACGCGGTGTAAAGTGATTCGGCGCTGCAGGCATACCCGCGGGGTGTTTTCGCGTTGACGCAGCGACTTTGCTGCTGCCCGCATGAGCCGATGCGAGCGGCAGAAATAGTGTTTTACGACGAACTTCCCGAGAATCGGCTGCAGGGCCTGTTTGCCGGCAATATTCTATTTCTTTTTATTAATCCCACCGAGTACCATGGACCGCATCTGCCGCTGGCCAACGATTACGTGATTAGCCTGGGCCTCGCTGAGCGTTTGGCGCAGCGTCTCGTGAAAGCGGGTTTAACTGAGCAATTTATCTCAGGCCCCCTGATCAATCTGGGGCTCGACCCGACCCCGGGCGCCGGCACGATTGCAACCTCAGCTGCGCGCTTCGACGCCTACCTCGCGCAGTTTGCCCGTAAACTGCCGCAGATCGGGGTGCGCCGGGTGGTCATCATGACTTTTCACGGCGCGCCTCGGCACAACCATGCGATTCAGCGCTTTACCGAGCGCCTCGCAGCGGCGGGAATTCTGGCGCTGAACCCGCTGAACATTCTCTTGTCGCGCATGTTGACCTACCAGCCCGGTGATTTTGCCGCCGCGCTCGAACCCGTGCGCGATACGAAGGCCCGTGAGGTCTTGTCGGCGCGCCTGGGCCATGACTACCACGCGGGCTTCTTCGAAACCTCTTTGACTTTGGCGCTGGCGCCCGAATCGGTAGACCCGCAGTACGTTGATTTGCCCGACTGCCCTGAGATTGAGATTCCCGCGTGGCAGCGCGCGGCGATTCACGGTATCAAATCGCTCGGACAGGCTGGCGCGGCGCGCGAGCTGGCTTTCGCGGCCGAAGCGATGGCGTGGCTCAATCTCGATCCGTTTCCCGGTTATACGGGCATGCCGCGCTACGCCAACCGCAAGAGTGGCGAGGCTTTCGTCAAAGAAATTCTTGATCTTTACGAGGCTGCAGTGCGCGGAGTCTTCGTCGAAGGCAAAACCCCGCCCCAACCTGAACTGAGTGTGACGGATTTTCTGTCGGGTCTCGCGGGGCTCTGACAGGTTCGTCAATCACTCAGCTTTCGGAATGCGGAGAAACCCGATCTACCGGGTCTTTTTGAATCCGTTCAGGGAAAATGTGCCGCTTTATAAGCACGCACTTCTGCGAGCTGAGCTGCGAGTTTGGTAAAATCTGCTGCAGCGCCTTCAAGATTGCGCGCTTTTGTGCGCACGTTCAGATTGATCAGTAATTCGCTCATCTCGTTCAGGCCCAGGCTCATTGCGCTTCCCTTCAGCGTGTGCACGCAATAATCAACTTTTGTGGCGTCGCCGCTCGTCAGCGCTGCCTGCCCGTCGGCGATGAGGCGCGCCGAATTTTCTACGAATTTTTCGAGCAACTTGGTGATCAGCGTATCGCCGCCAAGAGACTTGAGTTCGGCGAGTTTTTCGGGTGCAATTTCAGCGGGCATAGCGGCAAAGCTGACAATGCCTAACTTCGCGTCAAAGCATTCGTGGCAAAGCCGTGGCCCGCACACCAGCCGGCTCAGCGCTGCGCATATCGGTTTACAGCGCGTCTGAAACCGCGCCGTTGCCCTTGTTGTGCGGGCAATAATTTCAGCGTATGCGCGTATTGCCTGCAGTCTTGCGCAGCGCTTCGCGGGGGTGCGTACTGCCCGCGATGTCTTGCACCAGGTGCCGCTGGCGCTTGCGGTTCTGCTCATCGCCACCGCGAGTGTGTCAGTTCTCAGTCAGGCATGGCGCGCCTTCAGGCTCGATACCTACCGGCCGTCGATACCGAGTGAACTTTTTGACCGCAAAGGCCGGCTCATCACGACGTTCTTTCAAGATCAGCGCATTCTCGTGCCCGAGAAAGATATCCCCCAGCATCTGAAGCAGGCCTTCATTGCTATGGAAGACAACCATTTCTACGACCACGTGGGTATTTCACCGCAGGGAATTTTCCGCGCATTTCTGATTAATTTGCAGGCGGGGCAGGTGAAGCAGGGTGGTTCGACGATTACGCAGCAGCTCGCAAAAGTAGTTCTGACCGACCAGAAGCGCACTTTCACGCGAAAAATCAAAGAGGCCGCACTCGCGTTGATTATCGACGCCATCTATGAAAAAGACAAAATTCTGCACCTGTATTCGAACCAGATATATTTCGGCCACGGCAACTATGGTGTCGAGGCGGCGTCGCAGTTCTATTTCGAAAGTCCCGTAAGCAAGATCAGCGTGGCGCAGGCGGCGATTCTCGCGACGCTGCCGAGTTCACCCAACCGGTATTCACCCCTTAGAAATCCGCATTTGTCGCGCGCGAGATTGCAGCATGCGCTGATGAAAATGATCGACCTCGGTTTTCTGAAGATTGCCGACGCAGTCAAGGCTGAAGCCGAGGCCGTGCAATATTATGGCGCTCTCAATATTGCACCGACCGAAACGGCGTTTGGGCGTCGTGTTGACCACGCCCCGTATTTTTCTGAATACGTGCGCCCGCTGCTTGAAAAAGAATTTGGCAAGCAGGTGTTGTACAACGAAGGTCTGAAGATACATTCGGGTCTTGATCTCGATCACCAGAAGGCTGCGCAAGATGCGCTCTGGCGCGGGCTCAGGCAGCAGAACGCCATCTCGCGTAACTATTTCTTCTCTAAACAGCTTGAACTCTCGCGCGAATATGCGCCCTTGCTTTCGCTCGCGCAGGTGGCATTGAACCTGCCAGAACTGAACCCGGCAAAACGCTTCGATCAGTACGAACTGCACATGAGCTTTTTTGAAGACTTTCTTGATCCGCTTGAATTGGTGAATCTCGGCTTTGGCGGCGACGAGGCGCTCGACAGCATGCTGCTGACACTGCGCGCAGATAACCCCTTTGCGAACCGCTATCTCGCGGTGCAGGGTGCGCTTGCCGAAATCGATAATGCAACGGGCGACGTGACAGCGGTGGTAGGCGGTCTGCCGTTCAGCACGCAGAACCAAATCAATCGCGCGCTACAGATGGAGCGTCAACCGGGCTCAGCCTTTAAACCTTTGCTCTATGCGGCCGCCCTCGAAACGCGTAAGATAACCGCCGCGACGCAGTTTCCCGATTCACCGATTGTTTCCATCGACGAACAGGGTGATCTGTGGATGCCCGAAAACTATTCTTCGGGTTTTCGCGGGTTTATTACGCTGCGCGACGCGTTGCGCTTTTCGGTTAACACGGTCAGCATCGTGGTCGCGCGTGAGGTGGGCCTCGGCAACGTGATACCCACGATTGCCCGCGAGCTGTATGTGACCCCGCAGCAAATACCCTATAACCTTTCGATCGCGCTTGGTAGTTATGAAGTTTCACCGCTCGGTATGGCCCGGGGTTTTTCTCATTTCGCGCGCGGCGGCGAGAGCATCGAACCCGTGCTGCTGAAAAAGGTTTTCGACCGAACGGGCAGGCTCGTGAAAGATTTCACTCCTCAACAAAAGAAGCTGCAGGTCATCAGCGCCGGCGCAGCGACAATTACGCGGTCGCTGCTCGAAACAGCCGTGAATACCGGGACAGGAAATTCAGTGCGCAAAGTGGGTTATAAGGGATACGCGGCCGGTAAGACAGGCACCACAAACGGTTACCGCGATGCCTGGTTCGTCGGCTTTAACAAGCGCTACACTGCAGCCGTTTGGGTGGGTTATGATCGCCCGAGTCTTTCGCTCGGGCCCGGGCAGGCAGGCGCAGGGGTCGCGGCGCCGATTTGGGCGAACTACCAGAACCGCGTGGCCGGGGCGATCGCCGATGAAGAGCCTTACCTGCGCAGCACTGAACTCACTGAAGTTACCTACTGCAGCAGCAACGGTTTGCCCGCGCGCGACAGCTGCTCTGAGACATACCGCGAACTCTTTCTCGAAGGCACCGGCCCCGAAACCGGCAATAAGATTAACCTTGGCGACGCTATCGAGTCAGATATTGCGATACCTGTGACGACAGAGAAGAAAGCTGCGACCAAAGCGCCCGATTTTTTTGAGGGAGACGACGAATGAGCCTCGCCACAAAATACCGGCCGCGTGACTTTGAAGACCTTGTTGGCCAGCTCGCCGCTTCACAAAGCCTCAAAAATGCGCTCGAGTTCAGAAAGATCGGCCACGCGTACCTGTTTCATGGCGCACGCGGCGTAGGCAAAACAACAATGGCGCGCATTCTCGCGAAAGCGCTCAACTGCGTCAACGGCCCGACTTCGCAGATCTGCAACGTGTGCGAGCACTGCGTCGAAATTTCAGAGGGCCGCGCGACAGACGTGATCGAAATCGACGCTGCTTCGAACCGCGGCATCGACAACATACGCGAGCTTCGCGCGCAGGCCGTCTTTGCGCCGATGAAATCGCGCTACAAGGTTTATATTCTAGACGAAGTGCATATGCTGAGCCCCGAGTCGTTCAACGCGCTGCTGAAGACACTCGAAGAACCGCCGCACCACGTCGTCTTCATTATGGCAACTACCGAGCTGCACA
>JAKQXK010000030.1 GCA_029561505.1 Spirochaetota bacterium
AGGCATCGATGCCGATCACACGCACGCGCACCGACCCCGGAACCAGGTTTGCGGTATAGACGGCATTCGGTATCGCCAGACCAGCACTTGCAACATCGGGCGAACCGCGCCAGGTATTCGTGACACAGTCGTTGATGGTTCCGTTGTCGAGGCAATAGCGAAAATTTGAGACATCCGCCCCGACTGCGCGCACACTGAGACTCAGCGACGCCGTCACGCTCGCGGGTAATGTCAGCGGGTCGAGTTGTGCTTCGGGAGCAATGGTGTCTTGCACCCACGATTTGGTATAGACGTCTGCCGCCGTTTCACTCTGCCAGTAACCGTTGCTGTGTTTGCCGATGATGTAGAGCGTGTGGTAACCTTCGCTGAGACCTGAGACATTCAGCGGCGTTGCTTTTGGTATCTCAGCCGACCATGCGCCCGCGTCGATTTTGTAGCGATAGGCCGTCGCATTTGCACCGGTCAGAATTCCGTAAACACCCGCATGGTTATAGAACGGCGCGTTGGTGCAGTTCGCACCCACACCGCTGGTCAGTTGGCAGAGCGCAATCGCGCCGAGATTTGCAGGCAGGGTATTCGCGGTGTCAGCGGGGTTACGCCAGTCGATGCTGGTAATTGCGGGCGACGGCAGCCCGATGAAAGACAGCTGTAAAACGCCATTCAGAACACCGCCGTCGGTGCCCGTTAAATTGAGCATCGTCAGGTTATAAGAAATCTGCTGCTGAATCGTTGTATTGATGACGAGGGTTCGCGCGTCGCCCGGCTTTTTCGTGATGCCGGTAATCTGCAGGCCGTTGCTGAGAATAAAATTGGCGGAGTTAAGCCCGGTGGCGTCGGTGCACTCTTTCGTCAGCGTCACCTCAAACTGCGTGCTCGAGACTGTGAGGTGCGAAACGTATGCGGGCGGCGACCCTGCCACAACCGCGCCAGGGTCGAGCGGGCTTACAACCCCTGAAGAATTTGATTCTTTGGTCTGGTCTTCATTACCCGAAACCTTGCCACATGCCGTCGCTAAAAGCAGCGAGAGAAGTGCAATCAGCGTAACCGTAGTTTTCTTCATGCTTTGCTCAATACTTGTTTTAGACGTTTCACCTCTTCTATGTACGACATATACGCCATATCAACTATAACGCCGGCGAACCGGATTATGTCACCTCTAAGCAGGCTTCTTTTTCAGGCCCTGTCAGAAGATCATCATGGTTGCGCCAAAGCCAATGCGCAGCGCCATACCGATCTTTTCTTCGAAGTAGACAAAGTGATCGATAACCATTATTGCCTGCCAGCGCCGGTCAAAGTCATAGGCTGTCACGAAACCGTATTTCATAATGATGTCACCCGAAACCGCGCGTATATTGCCGATGGGCGTCTTCGTGTCAGAGGTGATGTTGGTGAGCCCGAAGCCAAGATAGGGCACAAACCGGAGCGTAAACTTCGGTGAAAACGGCACGTCGTACGCTTTGCCGATAGCACCGGCATTGGTGACGAAATCGGCATTGGTATCTTGTCCCACTTTGCTGAGCACCGAGGTACCGGTCACTTTATAGAAACTAAACTCGTAGATGAGCAGCGTATTCTCGAAAACTTTGGATTTAGGCAGTTTAATAAAACTGGTCTCAGCTGAAGCCCAAAGGCTGCCACCGAACCCCATATTCAGCACCTGCGAAGCCTGACCGATAGGTATAGACATCGGTCCGTAAAGCCCTACTCTAAGGTCGAGCATGCTGCGTTTCCACGGTCGGCCGTAATTGTTTGCTGCACTGAGTTCACCTTCGGTCAGCTGCTCGCCTGCTGGCTCAGTTTTTTTATCTTTGGCTTTCGCGTCGGGTTTCTTGATTGCAACTTTTTTCGCCGCAGGGGCAGCAGCAGGCTTCGACTGCGACCAGATTGCACCGGCGCAGAGTGCAACAACAGATATCAGGGCATATCGATATTTGAGCGGCATCTGTTTACCTTATCGGTTTTTACACATGTACAACTCTATTCGACGGAGAAAAAAAGCCAGACACAACAATAAAAAAGGGCCCGAAGGC
>JAKQXK010000035.1 GCA_029561505.1 Spirochaetota bacterium
AAGCGTCGGCCTCGGCAACGCTTATGGCGTCGTGGTGTCAGACCCTTCGGCTGTTTACTGGAACCCGGCGGGCCTCGCGCAAATCTATTCTGAAAAACGCACGACACAGACTATCGAAGCGCCAAAGACCGCTGAAAAACCGGCGGGTGACGACGAAGAGTTCAACAAGCTGCTTGAAGACCAGAACACTTCAGGCAGCAAAGAGTCGAAGACTGTCGAAATTACCGAACGCGGTTTTCAGGCACAGTTAAACACCTCAGCCAGCTATCTCTCGAATGGTCGCCTCATGTATTTCGGTGCAGCGGGTGTTTCAGCCCTGGGCGGAGGTCTCGCTGCAGGTGTGGGCGGCACGCGAATACAGTCGATATCCACCTTTGATTCGACAGGTGCGGCTACAGGCTCAACCGCGCACAATTCGTACGCAGGTTATCTGGGTTATGGCTGGGGCTCGGGGCCCGTTCGGCTTGGCCTCAGTGGCTTTGCGGTGCGCGAAGACCTCGCGGGTGGGGCCGTCAATGGTGCGGGCATCAACGTCGGCGCGCAGGTAGTTGTTTTACCCCCACTGCTTGCCGTTGCAGCAGACATCAAGAATCTGGGCGCGATTCAGAGCCGCACGAATACGGGTTTTAAAGAAGTCGGTAAACTCGACACACTTTTCAGCTTTTCGATGCAGATTCAGGCGCCACCGCCGAATTCGAATTTTAAGCTTGTGCTGGGCTTCACCGCCAACCTCGATAAACCAGAAGGCGATGGCGTCAGACTCAACATGGGCATGGCGTATGGTTTCAACAAATACATGTACGCGATGCTCGGCCTGAATGGTTCTCGACCCGCGATTGGCCTCGGTGCCAACGTCGGCAAAACCTTTCAAATGGCAATATCGGCCAACCGCGACGTACTGGGGCGTGAGTTTCAGTATTTCGGCGAACTCAACTTTGCCTTCTGATAGCTCCCTGTCCCCCCTCGGCCCTGCGGGCTCCCGCTGGCTCCGCCCGCCGGAGCGCCCCCGCTTGCGGGGGGAGGCCGGGAGGGGGGAGCGAGTGCAACTATGGGGAGTCATCAATCTCACCCCCGATTCTTTTTACGCCGGTTCACGCTCTGCCGGTGACGAGGCGCTGAACCGTGCCGCGCAGATGCTGGCAGATGGCGCCGACAAAATTGACGTCGGGGCTGAAAGCACTCGTCCCGGGGCCGAAACCATTTCGGCGAGCGAGCAGCTGAATGTTCTCTTGCCATTTATTGATGAATTTGTTGCTGTGCATGGTCAGAACGGGCTCCGCAACATTTCTATCGACACGCGGGATGTTGCAGTGATGCGCGCCTGCCTCGATAAGGGCGTCACGACTATCAATGACGTCAGCGGCGGTTCTGATGAAATTTACCGGCTAATCGGCGCAAGTGGGGCCGAATATGTGCTCATGCACACGACGGGTGGCCCGATGACAATGCAGCAATCGGCAGCCTATGACAATGTCACCGCCGAAGTGTTGCAATATCTGCGCGAAAAATCTGACGTGCTGCTCGCTGCAGGGGCAAAAGCGTCGCAGATCATCTGGGATACAGGCATCGGCTTCGGCAAGCTGGCGGGGCATAACCTGCAGTTGATTGCTCAGCACGCACAATTCAGGCGCGACGGCTACCGCCTACTCGCCGGTG
>JAKQXK010000058.1 GCA_029561505.1 Spirochaetota bacterium
GCTTATTCACCGCCAGACTGCGGTGCATTGCCATTGTTCGCACCACCGCGATTTGCGCCACCGCGTCGCCCGCGTCTGCGTCGCGGCTTGCCACCGCTGCCACGCGGCCGTTTATGCTCGCCTGTGCTCACCGGGGCGGCAATATCTTCGGCTATATCTGCTGGCGAATAGTCCTTTTCATCGATCTCGACGTTGTTGGCAGCATTCTTACGAATCGATTCAGGTAACTTCTGCCTGAGTCCGATTTCCCAGAAGAGCGCGCGTTGCAGCGCGCCTTCATCGCCGAGCGCCCGCGCAACGATTTTATAGACGATAAAAGATTCCTGAAAAATCTTGCGCGCCTGAAATTCTTTCACCCAACCTTTGCGTTCGGTCACTTCACGGCGAAAGAGATTTTGCGTCGCGAATATCTGCAGCAGGGTCTCGAATTCGCGTTTGGTGAGTGCAAGGTCTTTCTGCAGGGCCTGCAGAGGTTCTTTGAGCTTGCGTTCAAGCGTCTTTTCGTGGTCTTTCTGGTTGCGCAGCACCACGTCGTGCAGCGCGCCGGCGATCAGCAGCGCGTAATAGATATTCAGGTTCACGTCTTCGTGTTCCTGAATCATACGGTCAGCAATCGCAAGTCTTTGCCCCAGCGGGGTTTCAAGAAATTCTTCGTGGTCAAGATTGTCGACAAGCTGTTCGCCGCTCACCACGTGCGGCATCAGCGTCTCCATGAGGCCGGTGCTTAGCAGTGCGCCAAAGATCGTCGCGGCCTGGCCGCTGCGGAAAATCTTGTTATACTCTTCATGCAACCGCGAGCTTGAAGCTTTAAGCAACAGGGGTTTGTACTTGTTTATCGCGCGCAGCGTTGCCGGGTCGAGGCTGAGGCCCAGAAGCGCCGCGAATTTTACGGCCCGGTACATGCGCACCGGGTCTTCGGGAAACGAAATTTCAGGGTTGCCGATCACGCGCACAACGCGCTGCTGAATGTCTTCAAAACCACCGGCGTAGTCGACGATCGTCTGGTTTTTCACGTCGAAGATCAGCGCGTTGATAGTAAAGTCACGGCGCGCCGCGTCTTCTTTAAAAGTACCGAACTGGTTATCGCGCTTGAGATAGAGGTCATCTTCGTTCTTGGCCGACGTGCGGTTGGTAGGCAGCGACCGCGCAGTTGAGACCTCTATGACCTTGCCGCCTTTAAAGACGACGTGTACCAATCTGAAACGCCGGCCGATGATGCGGCTGTTCGTGAACATGCGGCGCAGCTCTTGCGGATGCGCATCGGTGACGATGTCGTAGTCTTTGGGCTTGCGGCCGAGCAGCAGGTCACGTACCGAACCACCGACGATATAGGCGCGGCAGCCGCATTGTTGAATGCGCGCAACAACCTTGAGCGCGTCGGGGTCGAGGTGTTCGAGGCGAATCGAGTGCTGGTCGGGGCCGTATTGCATCGGCTTCGGATAACGCAGAATCTGGTCTGCCGTGAGGTGTTTTTTTACCCCAAATAGTTTTAGAATTTTCTGGAACATCGAAATAGAATCCTTCTCTGACGAGTATTCCGTGAGCACGACGTTCCGGGATTGCAGCTGACCAAAATGGCCATCTCATGCGAAATCCGTCGCTCAGACGGAAAATGTATTGGGCTGGCGATGAAAAAGTCAAAATCGGGGGCTTTTCAAGAAAACGAAAAGCGTGTGCCAGATCGCGCTGCCATTGTCAGACGGGACTTTTTCGGCCGGCTCTGTGTCAGGTTCGCAAAGGCAGACTGGTTCTCAACCCTAATTATGAGTGAGTTGTTCAGCGCTGCGCGCTGCACAACTCACTCTTTATGCTAACGTAAAATGTTTGATATCTTTCAGAGAATTGGTCTTTTTATCAGAAAATACCGCTTTTACCCGCGCGCCGATCCATAACCGGGATTCATCCTCAGGGACTTCGAGAAAATGCTGAAAGTTATTATCGGCCCCATCGAGCTTGAAAAAGCCATAACCGTAGGGCACGGGCTTCTTTTCGCCGGTTTCAGGGTCTAAAAACTGAAAGCGCAGAATCGTGAAGCTGACAATTTTGCCTTCTGAGGCGACCGGCACCATTTCAGTCATTTCGGTGAAGCAGGGGCCGCAGACCTGGCGCATCGGCACGTAGACTTTCTTACACTTCGGGCAGCGGATGCCG
>JAKQXK010000114.1 GCA_029561505.1 Spirochaetota bacterium
GCCAGCGCATGCACCACCTGCCCTCACAGCTTTCGGGTGGTGAATCGCAGCGTGTCGCGATCGCGCGCGCTCTGATCATGAACCCCAAATTTATTTTCGCCGATGAACCCACCGGCTCACTCGATACCGTAAACGCGATGAACGTGATGCGGATCTTTCAACAGGTCAACCGCGAAACCGGTTGCACCATCGTCTACGTGACGCACGACACCGATTTTGCGGCGCTGGCGCAGAAGCAGATCTTATTGGTCGATGGCGAGGTGAGTGCGATTACGATGAAGAAAGGTGCAAAGATTAAGGCGGCACCGCTCAAAAAGAAGCGGCTAACTTAGGTTAGCCTGTCCCAGATATTTTTCTGTGTGTGCGCAATAAGAGGCGCACCCAGGGTATTGAAATTGGTGATATCGCAACTAGCAACAAGTGACGCTTACCGAATGCACTTTTTCTCAGGCCACCGGGCGCTTATAACCCGTAATCTTTTCGCGAACTAGCTTCGCAGACCTGGTTAGAGATCGCGCCTCTGCAATATCGAAAATCTCCGCCAATTTGACTTGCGCGTCGTCACGACGGTACTCCTTCTCTGTGCATCCGGTTTCTTTTGCCCAGCTGGTTTCGGTGATTAAATAGACGCCATTTGGGTATTCATGCGAAACCTGGTATTCGACTTTAACTTTCTCATTATCCTTCGTAAAGACCCTGGTCTGCGATGTTTCTTTCATACCACCATTCTTTGCAGAAATGTAGAACTCAAAACCATCCCCGGAATCCAGATAATTGCGCACATGGATTGCCGGCGCTGCCGGGTCTGCGTTTTCCCAGGTTGTATATTTCTTGCGCCCAGGCAATTTCTCTGCAAGTACTATAAATTCGTTTATTCCAGCCACAGAATAGTGAAAGATTTCGTTTTCACCATGATATTCATATTGCCCAGTTCGCATCGGCTCGCCATTTCCGGGATCAAAGACCGTTGCGATGACGCGCCCGCTCGCATCGAGGGTATTTAGCGAGAGCGTTTTATGACCAGCCGTTTCGCATTGCCGCCGGTGGTGATCTTCGGTCTCGCTGAGCACGGTGCGGCAAATTCTTGCGCCCTCGACGTTAGATTCGGTTGTGCTTACCAACTCATTTGGCCAAATCAATTGGCTAACCGTAGTTTTTTGCACTGCCTTGCCAGCTTCGGGCAGGTAAACTTCAGTTTCATAAACCGGCCATTTTGAGCTCTGGAACTTCACCAACATACTCTGTGGCTCGGTTGCGTTATTACAGGCCGCGAAGAAGCATGCAGGTACCATGAGCAGGAGCAATCTCATGTTTCTATTTTCGTCAGAAAACTCCTTTTGCCGAAGAATTACATAACTTGCTTCTGTGGCTTGGCAGCTGTTCTGTTCGCGACGCAGCTGCCAAATTTCATTGGTATCGCGTCTAATCTTTGAGCGGCAAAGCCCCCAAATAATCACCCTTACCGACCTCTACCCCACCCTGGCGCAGCAGATTGTACGCCGTCACCACATGAAAATGAAAATTCGGCGACTGCCGGCAGATGAGAAAATCGTGGCCGGTCATATATTTTCCGTTAAAACTCTTCAGGCTTACCTTAACATCTGCTGCATTGGCGAATCGTTCAGGCTTGAAGGTCTCAATGTAGCCGATTGCTGTGGCAAGGCGAGATTTGTAATCAGCCCAGGTCTTTTCATTGTCTTCGGTGACCGGTGGCGTCTGGCCTGAGAGGTATGCCGCTGCGAACTTGCTCGCGTCGGTCAGAATGCGAATCTGCGCCGAAAACGGCAGCATGTTCGGGAAAAGCCTCAGCGTCAGGTAGTTTTCAGGCTCAAACTTCAGGCGCGCAGCATGCTCTTCTGCTTTCACCAGAATCGCCTGCAGGTTGCGCATGGTCTGCGCCATTTGCGCAATGATATCGTAATAGATGTTCATCGCGACAAGATACAAATAAAAAGCGGTCGAGCCCGTTTTTTATTTGATCAAAAACTCGAGAATGGCCTTTTGCGCGTGCAGGCGATTTTCTGCCTGATCGAAAATACGAGAATTAGGTGCCTCGAACGCGCCTTCGGTAATTTCTTCACCTTTATGCGCAGGCAGGCAATGCAAAATAATCGCTGTTGGTTTCGCGAGCCCCATCAGTTCTTCGTTAATCTGGTAAGGGGCGAGCAGTGTTTTTTTGGCTTCGGCTTCTTTTTCCTGACCCATTGAAACCCAGACATCGGTGTAGAGCACGTCGGCGTCTTTTGCTGCCGCGCGCGCATCTTGCGTAATCTGCACCTTCGCCCCGAGGCGCGCGGCGATCGTCAGCACCTGTGCGTCGGGCAAAAGCTCTGCGGGGGTCGCAATCACGATTTCGCAGCCATAGTGCGCCGAACCGATAATCAGCGAATGCGCCATGTTCGACGAACCATCGCCGCAGAAGACAAACCGGCTCGCCGCGGGTACGTTGTTCTCGCGCAAAGTCATGTAATCGGCAAGAGCCTGGCACGGGTGAAACTTGTCTGAAAGACCGTTAATGACGGGAATACCCGAATAGCTCGCAAGGCCCTCGAGTGTCGCGTGGCTCTTGACGCGCGCCATGATGCCATGCACGTAACGGCGCATTACGCGCGCCGTATCAGCGATGTCTTCACCCCGCGACAGCTGCAAATCGTTCTGCGTGAGCACAATGCCCTGCCCGCCGAGCTGGTACACCCCGACTTCAAAAGAAATGCGCGTGCGCGTTGAAGGTTTTTCAAAAAAGAGCGCGACCGATTTGCCTGCGAGGGGTTTACCCCAGATTGCCGGGTCTTTTTTACCCGCAATGGCGCGGTCGAGCAGCTCAGAGAATTCTGCACCGCTCAGTGAACTTAAACTCAAAAAACTACGGCTCATGGCTTTGTCGCTGGTGAAACTTAGGTTTCTTCTGAGTCCGTGCTAATCTTGCGAATGTACGCTTCGTATTCGAGTTCTTTAAGGCGCGCCAAAGCCTTCGCGAGCTTTTCTTTCGATTTACTGCGCCCGACTGTGACGAGATAGAAGCCGCCATTCTTTTCACTGCGCGCCTTAATGCCCTCTTCTTTGAGCTTGCTGATGAGACCCGAGGCTTCTCCCGCGCGCTTGAATGCCGCTACCTGAATGGTAAACCGAGTACCATCCGTTCTTGCTGATTCTGCCGCAACCTTGCGCTTCTTTGAATGCTCGACCTTGCCTGCAAGTTCTACGCCTTCATCTGCCGGCTGAGATTTTGCTTTTTTTCTGCGAATTTTGGGTATTGCTGCTTCACTTTCGCGTGAAGAATCACCGAGTCGGGCGACGGGTTTATGCGACGCCTTTTTGCGCGGTGGCCCCTGAACGAGCGGGTCTTCTTTAAGGGGGATATCCCCCTGTGCTGGTGCTGCGGCCGGTTTTGCTTCGGCCATTGCCGGTTCACCGACAGGTGACGGGCCCGCTGCAATCACCATTTTGTCTGCTGGCACTCGCGTCGGGTCGCCCGGCAGAGCGGGCTTCTGTGAGATTTCTTCGGTCAGCTGCGCTGATGCGCGTTCGCCCTGGCCTCGCCCGATCGACATGCCGACCATGAGCGTGACGCCAAGAGCAACAAGCACCCCGCCGGCGATAATCGCCATGCGCCGCCAGTCGAGATTGAGCACATAAAATTCTTTCATACTATTCCAGCTTTTGACAGAGCCCGGCAACCTGCTCCTTCAGAGCGGCGAGATCACCTGAGTTATCTATTATATGGTCGGCGAGTTGGCGCTTTTCTTCAATGGAAATTTGCTGTCTGAGCCGGGCGCGCGCCTCGTCTGCCGAAAGGTTCTGCCCCTGCGCCGCGGCACGCGCAACGGCCCGCGCGACGCAAAGCTCTTCTGGGGCATAGACGACGATTTTTCCTTTCACTTTGTGGTGCAAACCGCCTTCAAAAAGCAGTGGTACATCATAGATGATGGTCTTGTGATCTTCGATGGCGGCGACACGGCGTGCGAATTCAGCCTGAATAGGGGGATGCATAATTTCATTGAGCCGCGCCGTCTGCGCTCGGTCGGCAAACACCACTGCCGCGAGCGCCGCCCTGTTGAGCCTGCCGTCGCTCAGAAACAGAGGCTCACTGCTCAAGGGCCCAAAAGCCGCCACGAGCTTCTGCTTAATTTCGTCATAATATGGCGAACCGGGTTCAACGACCTCGCGCGCAATGCTATCCGCGTCGAGCACAACCATGCCCCCCTCGGCAAGCAGCTTTGCAGCCGTCGATTTGCCGCTGCCCATGACTCCCGTCAGGCCATAGACACGGGCATACGCATTTTCCATGCGGTCAATGCGGGGCCGCGCAATGCGGCAGACAGCCCAAAAGCCGGCAGGTGATTGCGATTGACCCGCCACTTGCCGCCGGGTTTTTCGCCAGCACATATGCAGAAGCCCAAAACCTTTTATGATCTTTTTGCGCAGGCCGCAGAGCAGAATGCCTCGCTCGAAACCTTCAAGATCAGAAAAAAAACCGGCGTCATCGCCGGCCGCACATTCAGGCGCATTCATGAACTCGTCACTGAACTCGCGGCCGGGCTTAGAAGCGCGGGCGTCGCTCAAGACGACCGCGTGACCCTGCTCTGCGACAGCTCACCCAACTGGATTCTCGCCGACGCGGCGATCATTGCTGCCGGCGCTGTCTGCGTGCCGCGAGGCACCGACGTTACTGACGATGATATTCGCTATATAGTCGGTCACAGCGAAAGCCGCTGGGCAATTGTACAAAAACAAAAAGACCGCGACCGGCTATTGAAATTTCAAAGCGACTTGCCCGCGCTTGAAAAAATCTGGGTGCTCGAAGACGATGATTCTGAACTTGCCACAGGCGACAACTCTGCCGAAGAGCTGCTCGCGGCAGGTCAGCATGCTCTGCATAAAGACAGCGCGTTTGTCATAAAACTCAATGCGGCCGCAGACCCGGGCAAAATGGCGACGATCATCTACACGAGCGGAACCACTGGCGCACCGAAGGGTGTTATGCTCAACCAGACAGGGTGGCTAAACGCGCTCGACCGCGCCCTCGAGATGAAAGTGATCACCAAAAAAGACACTGCGCTCTCTCTGCTGCCGCCATGGCATGCGTTTGAACGCGCGGTTGAATATGGCGTCATGATGGCGCAGTGCGAATTTATGATTTCGGGAATCAATACGCTGCGACAAGACCTTGGCGACTTTAAGCCCACGAGTTTCCCGTCGGTGCCGCGCATCTGGGAATCACTCTACAACGGTATCATGCAAAAGCTCGAGAAAGAATCGCCGCTCAAGCGCAGCGTTTTTTATTTTTTTCTCGATGTCGGCGCTGCGTGGGCAAAACACGAAGCCATCTTCAATGGCTACGATCTGCAGGTGACGCCAAAGCCGATTGCGCAACAGGTCTTTGACCGCGCTGCTTCGGGTGCAGCACTCGCCGCTCTGTTGCCGCTGAAGCTCGCTTCGCAGGCGGTCTTTGCGCCGATTCACCAGGCGCTCGGCGGCAATGTCAGCAAATCTGCGTCGGGCGGCTCTGCTCTGCCACAGGTTGTTGACCGTTTTCTGACGGCCATCGGCATCAAGGTGCTTGAAGGTTATGGCATGACTGAAACGTCGGCCCTTATCAGCCTGCGCGACGTGCAAAAACCCGTGAGTGGCACGGTCGGCCGGCCGTTTCCCGGTTACCGCATTAAGCTCAAGAACGAGTTGGGTGCAGAGCTGCCGCTCGTGGCCGGCTCAAAAGGCACACTCTGGGTGCATTCGAACCAGCTTCTGCTGGGTTATTACAAACGCCCTGAACTGAACGCCGTAATTTTTGACAAAGATGGCTTTTTTGATACCGGCGACATTATGGTGCTGACCGCAAACGGCGACCTGATGTTTGCAGGTCGCAGCAAAGAGACGATCGCGCTCGCTGGCGGTGAGAACATTGAGCCCGTGCCAATTGAAGACAAGCTGCTCGCTTCAGAATTCATCGATCAGGTCATGGTTGTCGGCGACGACAGAAAAACGCTCGGGGCTATTATTGTACCCAATTTCGAAAAAGTGCGCAACCACGCGGGTATCAAGGGCATTCCCGAATCACAATGGAATGAGAATGCTCAGGTTCGCGAGATATTCAAAAATGAGATTTCGCAGCGTATTTCAGCCAAAACCGGCTTTAAAAGTTTCGAACTGATACCCAAGAACATATTCTATCTCGTACCCCGCCAGTTTGAAATCGGGCAAGAACTCACGCGCACATACAAACTACGCCGCACGGTCATCAAAGACATGTACCAAAACGAAATCGACTCGATGTACGGTTGATTATCCGGTAGCGGTCAAAATAGTCTGCAGAGCTTTCAGAGCAAAAACAGCCGTTCGCGTACGCTTGCGGGCAGGCGCGGAAACCTTTTTAAGAAGGCAGCGCGCTCTGCTTCGTCATATTCATGAAACTCTTTGCGCCACCCATACCCGTCGCGCAAGGCATTAAAGCGCAGCGGCTGCGCCGCAAAATGCCGAGCCTCTTCTTCAAGAAACCAGGCTGAACCCGACGGGTACCTGACTTCTGCCTCAATACCCGGCAGAAGCGCTGCGAGGCCTTTCACAATACCGCCGAGGCGCCCGCGCGTCGAATAGCCGGCAATGTGCGCGGTTGAATAGCGCGCGCGCGCAAGATCTTCAACAGGCGGCGGTTCTGCGGGGTAAACATCTTGCGCGAGAATTTCTGGTTTTTGACCGGGTGCGAGGCCTGCGTAGAACCCGGCGTCCCAGATACCCCCGCGGCACGACTGTATTATGCGCAGCCGCTTATGCACGCCCGAAAAATACGAGGCATTCAGCATAGCCTGGGTCGCATGCGGACCATTTGCAGTTAACGGCACATGAAACGTGACAACGTCAGAAGCCAATACGTCGCTGAGCGAGCCGGGCGCTTCTAGCAGCGGATCATAATAGCTGACAGCTGTGCCAACTTGGCTGAAAAAATCGATGAGCAACTTGCCGATGTGCCCTGCACCCACGACCCCCAGGCTCTCGCCGGCAAAATCAAAACCATCTGCACAGAGGGCGTGCAAAACATAGTCAAAAACGGCGCGCGCATTCGCACCTTCGCCCGTCGTCAGTTGAATTCCGCGCTCGTCAAGAGCCCTGGTATCGACGTTGTCGGCTCCTGTCGAAACAAGTGCAGCGAGCTTAAGCCCGGGCAATAAATCAAGCACCCTGGCGGTCAGCTTGAAATTTGCCCGAAAGAATATAGCGCTGGCAGTTTTTCGTCCGTCAAAATCGCGCGCCGCATCGTGCTCGCCAGTTCTGAATCGGGCGATGGTGAATCCGCGCGCTTCAAGCGCCGGAAAAAAAATATCAGGAATGCCCTCTTGAAAAAGTATCAGCACCTTTCGCGTGCCACCCTGCTCTCTACTTGATCAGTGCGCTGATCTCACCGGCCCGCATCTCGAAAACCGATTCGGCGTCTGAAGCAAGCTTGCTGTCGTGCGTCACAAGCAGAATACCTTTGCCGCGGTCGTGCTCTTCACGCAGCAGTTTTTTTACGCGCGCTACAGATTCAGGGTCAAGGTCGCCCGAAGGTTCATCTGCAAGAATAAAAGGTGAATCTTTGATAAGCGCCCGCGCGATCGCGGTCTTTTGCAGCTGCCCGCCCGAAAGTTTCGTAGGGAAAGACCCCAGCAAACCATGCATGTCGAGTTTGTCGGCAAGATATTTCAACCGGTCTGCATAGGCAGCATCGATCTGACCATGTGCCGCCACATAGGCGAACCGTAAATTCTCTTCAACGGTAAAGCGGCCGAGCATTTCTGAGAACTGAAAAATAATGCCAAAATAGCGGCCGCGAATTTTGGCCTGTCGGCCACGGCCTGCGCGCGAGATCTTGTACTTGTCGACGTAGACATCGCCTTTCGCGACAGCAATGAGCCCGGCTATCGCCGTAATCAGAGTGCTCTTGCCGCTGCCCGAGGGGCCAATAATCGCGACGTAGTCATTGGAATTCAGATCGAGCGTAACACCGCGCAGGGCTTCGACAACCTCTGACGTGCGCTCGCCCGACCGGTTTCCCTTCGACCAGCCGAGAGCAGAGACCTGCGAATAGTTTATATGCACATCGAGAATGCGGATCATTTCTCACCCGAAATATTATGTCACATCGACCGGTCAACAGAATTGCCCTGCGACCCCTGTTTTGCTCATGCGCAACTTTCATTTTCCGATACTCGAATATGGACGTCGCGACGCTGCAAAACCTCGAATCGCAGGGTGCTCACCCGCAGATCGAACGGGAGCTGGCCGCAGCCCTTGAACGCGGCAAATCGCCCGCAGTGCTGAAATATGCTTCGTCGTACTATGTTCGCCGTGGCAACCCGGCCAAATCGCTCAGCTGTTATTCGGCTTATGTGCAGCATACACCCCCTGAGCAGCGCGATCTCGAAGCGGTGCAATGGGCCATCGATTGCGCGCGGCGCATCGGACGCTCAGAACTCGTACGCGACTTTTTCTTCAGCCTGACAAACCGCGAGCGCGAATTGCTCGCCCCGGCGAGCCTCATTCAGGTTGCCTCGGCCTTTATTGCGATGGGCCAGCTCGACGAAGCCGAAACAATTCTGCGTTTTGTGCGCAACCGATCAGGCGCAAAACAGCTCGTTACATTTGACGAATTGATTTCTGACCGCTTTGGCAGCCTCGACAACGCCCGCAAGTATGCCTCTGAAACCGAACCACGCTTCGACAAGGGGGATTTCTACACCAACGTCAAACAGGCGGTCAACCTGGCCCTCGCGCACATGTCGCAGGGAAACTATTCGACCGCAGAGAATATTCTGCTCTCTTGCAAAGCCGGGGTCGCGGCCTAAGCGCTTCGCTGCTTTCGGTTTTTAACCTCTCTGCCCTATCAGTATGCGGGGCCGCGCGATATCGCCATTTGACTATATGTCAAATGGCCTTAGAAAATGCCTTCTGAACCCCAGACTTGCGGTAGGCGTCGAACACAGACGCAATGTGTCTGATAATAAAACTGCCGGTTTCGCTTGCGGTAAATGAATCGGCTGTCAGAATTCCATGACCGTCTGCTGCGAATTCTCTGAGGCGTGACATTTCATCTGCAAAATGCTCTTCGAAACGTATGCCAAATTCATTTTCAATCGCTGAAAATTGCACATGAAAGTTCGCCATGAGCATCGTGATCACTTCGTGGCGAAGGCTGTCTTCGTTCGACATCACAAAACCCTTTTCAAACCAATCGCTTCCCTTTTCAATGGCATTGCGATAGCCGCTGAGCTTCAGATGATTCTGCATATAAACGCCTGAGACGAATCCGATGGCGCTGGTGCCAAAAGCCAGCATGTCGAGGGTCTTCTGCGTCGTATAACCCATAAAATTTCGGTGCAGGGTTTTTTCGTGAAATGCGCGCGTGAGCGTATCGTCGCCAAGACCAAAATGGTCCATGCCGATCTGCTCATAACCCAATGACGCGAAGTGTTCGCGTGCCGCGAGGTAAATGAGCAGCTTTTCGGCAGGCTGCGTTAGCGCCGCGGCATCCATACGCTTTTGGTGGTGCTTGAGCCAGGGTACGTGAGCATAGCTGAAAAGCGCAATACGATCGGGACGAATATCGCCGATAAAGTCAAGATTCGCGCGGTAGCTTTCAAGCGTCTGGTGCGGCAGCCCGTAAATCAGGTCAACATTAACAGAAGAAAAGCCGAGCCGTCGGCTCGTTTCGACGACGTCACGAATACGGCCTATATCCTGCGGGCGGTTGACCGCCTCTAGCACCTTCGGCGTCACATCTTGTACGCCGTAGCTGACGCGATGCATACCGAGCGAGCGCAGGTGAGCGAGGTAGTGATCAGCGACATACATTGGATCCAGTTCGACTGAAATTTCCGCGTCATTGGTAAAAACGAACCGCTCATGCAGTTTGGCGAAAATTTTGTCCCAGTCAGTAAGGCGCAGAAAATTCGGAGTCCCCCCGCCGAAATGCAATTGGCTAACGCGGGGCCTGAATTCGAGTATGTGTGTTTTGGCTTCAATTTCGGCGAGCAGCAACGGTATGTATTCGTCGAGCACTTCGAGCTTACGCGAAAGTAAGACATTGCATCCGCAATAGAGGCACAGGTTCTCGCAAAACGGCAGGTGAATGTAGACACTGACGGGGCGGGCCTCTTCGCAGCGGCGGTAACTGTTCACCAGCTCTGCATCAGCGAGCGGTACAAATTCGAGGGCAGTCGGGTACGAAGTGTATCGGGGTACGGGAGAATCGTAACGGGCAATGAGAGCCTGCACCGTGGCGTTGTCGAGCATTGCGGTCATTCGTAGGTGGTGGCACGAACGTCAAGCGGCGCCACCCGAAAAGTCACCGAATTGTAATGGAAACTACCGACCCTGATCAGGGCTGCTGCGTTTCTTCGTCTTCGGCTGCGTCGGGGCGGGTCAGCGCGGGCAGCATCATCTTGCGCGTGATCTCAGCGCGCCTGTCGGGCTGAAACAATGTCAGAAGGTATGGTACGATCGAGGGATTGCCCTCGAGTTCGGCGTCTTTGTCCATCTGCCGCATCACATCGATGATGTCAAAATCACGCCAGCTCTGCATCATCTCTTGCGCCTTTTGCGGCGGCATGTTGCGTACCTTCTCAGCAAGGTCTTTTACCTTTTTCTGCCGGTCTTCCCATTCTTTTTGTGCGACGATAAATTTTTCTTTTTCGGCCCTCAGAGCCCGGCGCGTTTCTTCTATTTCACGCTTCTGGTCTTCGCCGCCGGTTTCTTTTGACTTGAGATCGGCTTCGCGACGTGCGAGCGCCTCTTCGCGCTCGATCAGCTTCTGTTCCCATTTCTGAAATTCGACCTTCTCTACCTCAGTGGGGTAGTCTTTATCTTCAATGCGCAGCGGGTTTTTGGGCGCCAGAAACGGCAAGATGTCTGAAGCGCGTATAACGCCTGTCGCATCGAGCGCATAAAAAATGCCCCCGGAAAATACGACTATTAAAAGCAGTAGAAAAAGTATGAAACGTTTCTGGTTCATGTTTCGCCCCCCGAAACATATGGCCCCCACATGTTATGGCTCACCGGCGATTGGCAATGCGCAGTCTCGGCGGCTGCAGCGTTCTTACGCGACTCGCCGCGCATGCAGGCCGACTCAACCCCCGTGAGGCCCTGCACCAGATGCCGGCTGCGGCTCAGGCATGAACCCATGTCGTCGATATTGCGCACCAGAGATGTGATATTCTTTTTCAATTCTCGCAGATTCTGCCAGACTTCATGCGCCGAAAAGCGCAGGCGTTTAAAGGCTTTCTTTGCAACAACGGGGTAGTTCATGGGTTCTTTCTCCTCAACTGGTTGGCTTCATCGAAAAACTGCATCTCTTCTTTTTCTACGTCTGCTTTAAATTCGCTAAACCGGCGTTCGCGCATAATCTCAATCACCCGCCGCTCTTTGCGCGCCGCATTGTATGCATCACGCTTAGAAGCGAGTTCTGGTTCAAGTTCGGTTATCTGGCGCGTGGCGGTATCTTTGCGCAGGCGCAAGGCGCCGAGGTATTCGTACATATTGCGCAGTTCGGTTATCGGCACCGGCTTGCTGATGAATTCAGCCCGCTGCGCCTGCAGCATTGAATTATATTCGCTGTCGAATGCCTGCTGCCGTTCACGGTAGACGTTGACTTTTCCCATGACCTGCGCGAGTTCACCCAGTTTCTGCTGCTCTTTCACTTTCTTTACTTTCAGATAACCTTCGAGATGAAACTTGAACTTTTTCATGACTTAGTCTATGCCCCGCGCCTTGCCGGTACATTGCCACGGGCCCGTACCTGACCCAGAATCTCGCGCAGCTGCCGCCGCGTCTCTTCAAACGGAATCTGCTCTTCAGGTGTCTGGCGCAAGAACCGCCGCATCGGCTCGCGCAGCAAAATTGCGTTGTCGATCACCGGGTCGGCACCGCGAGCGTAGGCCCCGAGATTGATCGTCTCTTCGTTTTCTTTGTACGCGGTGTAGATTTCACGAAAGTCCTGCGCGTTCTTGAGGTGCTCTTTGTCGACGACGTTCACCATCGTGCGGCTGATCGAATCGGCGATATCGATTGCGGGGTACTGGTTCTGGCTGTTGAGACGGCGCGACAGCGTGATATGCCCGTCAAGCACACCACGCGCCGTGTCGGCGATGGGCTCATTCATGTCGTCGCCTTCGACGAGCACGCTGTAGATTCCTGTAATCGAACCTTTGTCGCTTGTGCCCGCGCGCTCCATAAGGCCGGGAATCAGCGAAAATACAGAAGGCGGATATCCCCTCGTTGTGGGCGGCTCGCCGCGTGAAAGGCCTATCTCCCTCTGGGCATGCGCGAGGCGAGTGATCGAATCCATCATCAGAAGAACGTTCTTGCCCTGATCGCGAAAATATTCGGCAATCGTCGTCGCGAGATAACCCGCGCGCACCCGGTTCATCGGCGACTCAGAAGCAATCGAAGCGATGACGACAGATTTTTTGCGTCCGCTTTCGCCGAGTTGTTCCTGAATGAATTCTGCAACCTCGCGACCCCGCTCGCCAATGAGCGCAATCACGTTCACGTCGGCTGTCGAATATTTGGCGATCATGCCGAGCAGCGTCGACTTACCGACACCCGAACCCGCAAAGATACCGACGCGCTGGCCCTGCCCCAGCGTCAGAAACGCATCGATCGCCTTGACGCCGGTGTACATGGGTGTGCGAATCAGCGGGCGCGACAGAGGCTGCGGCGGGTCACCATAAAGGCCGCGCGTTTCGCCTTCGACGAGCATACCGCGGTTGTCGATCGGTCGGCCCATGCCATCGATCACTCGACCCAAGACTGCCGACGTCAGCGAAACCGAAGGCATATTGCCGGTCGAAACCACGCGGTTGCCCGCAGAGACGCCCACGATTTTCTCGAGCGGCGCCAGCACGACGGTGCTTTCGCGAAAACCAACAACTTCTGCGAGAATATAATTTTCTTCTGCGCGCTTACCCGTAGGCGAGAAACGCTCAATGGTGGAGTTCACTTCGATATGGCAGAGTTCACCCAGGCGAACCTCTGGCCCTTTTGAAAAAACGACATTGCCCTGTATCTCAAGCACCGACCCCAGCGACCGAATCGTGTCGGTTTTCCGTATTATGTCTCTATATTTGTCGAGCAGTCTGATCTCTTTGCTGACGTTTCTGGCTATCATATTCTATTTCCTAAAAGGTTTCGCGACCACGGATGACGCAGAGGTACACAGAGGTTGCTCGGAGCATCTTTCACGAAGCAAGGCTGGCAATTTGCTGGGCATACTTTCGATTGCCTTTCTCCGTGCTCCTCCGTGTCCTCCGTGGTTCATTTTCTTATATCCTACATTGGCTTCGCGTCGCGAATAGCCTGTTCGATTTCTTTCAGCTGCGTCGATATACGCGCGTCGATTGCACCGACGTCTGTTTCGATGATCACGCCGCCGCGGTCGACGCGCGAATCTTCGTAGATATTGACCTTGCGCAGAGATTCCATCATTTTTACAATTTCGTCTTTGTGCGCCGTCGTCAGTTCAAGGTCAGCGAAGTTAACACGAATGTCGATACGGTCGCGCTCTTTGATGCGCGCGAGACCTTCGCGAATATTATTCAACACAACCTCTTTACGCTCGATGATTTCGTCTTTAATGACCTTGCGCGCAATCATCAGAATCATTTCAACCATCAGTTTCTCTGACTCTTTGATGATCTGCTCGCGAACGTCGATCGCATTACCGAGAATCGTGCCAAGGCGGTCGATCAGGCGGCGAACCTCGCCCATACCCTCTTTATATCCCTGCTCGCGGCCCGCGTTATACCCTTTCTGGTAAGCTTCGTGGTTGATATCCTGAACTCTGAGCTCAGCCTCTTTGACCATGCGCTCGACTTCAAGCTTTGCCCGCTCGATGATCTGGCTCGACTGCAGACGCGCCGACTCTTCTTCTTTGCGAGCCTTTTCTTTGGCGTCTTGAATCAGGCGAAAGGCCTCGGCCTTACCCTCTTCGGTTATCCGCTGCGAGTCTTTTTCAGCCTCTTTCTGGCGAATCTTGATTTCTTGTTCGGTCTCTTCGCGGTATCTCTGCAATTCGGCTTCGATCTCTTCGATTGAAGGGCCGGTGTATTGCTCAACGATATTACCTTCGGCATCGAGCTCGAACTCCGCCAGTTCATCAAGCTGTTGAAACTTCTTGTAACGGTCTGGCAGTTCCAGTACGATAGCAGAGTTCTGCTTCGAGATTTCGTTGTTGTTGAATACCAGACGTGACATAATATATTACAGTGAGATTCTACCCTCTGCTCGTTTACTTATCGGAATTTCAGGAGTTGTACTGTATAGCTTTGGCCGTAGGGACTCCGTACGCTGAAAATACGGAAACGCTGTTGTTTGCTTTGCAAACACCACGCGAACCGCGCGTTTGCCATGGCAAACGCTGCGGGTTTCCGTCTTTTCTTTTGCCCTTGCGGGGCAAAACCGCGTACTCCGTCTCATTAGGTAACCAACTCGTCTTCGCCGGCGCGCGCGACCACGATTTCGCCGTCTTCTTCGAGCTTACGAATGATATTCACAATCTTCTGCTGAGCCTCTTCGACGTCTTTGAGGCGAATCGGCCCCATGAATTCCATATCTTCACGGAGCAGCGCCGCAGCACGTTTTGACATGT
This sequence comes from Spirochaetota bacterium, assembly GCA_029561505.1. Taxonomy (GTDB): domain Bacteria; phylum Spirochaetota; class Leptospiria; order Turneriellales; family Turneriellaceae; genus Turneriella. The sequence goes on from JAKQXK010000114.1 coordinate 14,618, forward strand.
TGCGGAATATCTTCTCTTGCACCTCGGTATCGACCGCTTTGAGGGCTTTCGCGAGGTCCTGGTTGTCGAGTTCGCGCAGAACCTTCTGAATCGCCTTGTCGTCGAGCAGAACGATATCTTCGAAGACGAACATTTTCTTCTTGATTTCTTCTGCGAGTTCCGGGTCTTCTTCTTCTAGGGCTTCGATGATCGACTTCTCTGTCGAGCGGTCGACGTTGTTCAATACCTCGACCACCACGTCGACACCACCCGCCATCGTGTAGTCTTCGTTTGAAAGTGTAGAGAGCTTACGCTCGAGAACGCGCTCGACTTCGCGCAGTACCTCGGGCGAGGTACGGTCCATCTTGGCGATACGGCGCGTCACGTCGGCCTGAATCTGGTGCGGCAACGAGCTCATGATCAGCGCAGACTTGGGCGCATCGAGGTACGAGAGAATCAGCGCAATTGTCTGTGGGTGCTCGTTCTGAATAAAGTTCAAAAGCTGCGCAGGGTCTTGGCGGCGCACAAAGTCAAATGGGCGAACCTGCAGCGAAGAGGTCAGTCGATTGACAATGTCGATCGCTTTTTGCGTACCAAGGGCTTTCTCAAGAATCGCCCTCGCCTGGTCGATACCGCCACGCGAGATGAATTCCTGAGCCATCATCAGCTCTTGAAATTCTTGTAATACCTTCTCTTTGTCTTCAGGGCGAATCTTATCGAGACGCGCGATCTCGTACGTCAGCGTATCGACCTCGGCCTCAGAGAGTCGCTTCATAATATCTGAAGCAACGTCGGGGCCGACGGTGAGTAAGAAAATAGCGGCCTTCTGTTTGCCGCTGTATTCTGTTTTGGCCGCTGTACTCATTTATTAATCCTCTGAGAGCCAGGTTCTGAGCAGCTGAACCACATCGTCTGGCCGCTCTTTGGCAAGGTTAATCGCATTTTCTATCATTGCGCGACGAGCCTGCTCTTCAATCGAGAGTTCAACCTCAACGCCCTCTTCTTCAATAGCGCGTAAAGCAGCATCTCGCATCATGGCCTGGCGGGCAGCCAGCTCTTCTTCGCGCAGACGGCGACGGCGCTCGATCTCGCGCTTAATGAAGATGTAGGCAACATAGGCAATCGCCAGGGCTATGAGCGTAATCAGAATGCCGATCAGAAGCTTGCGGCGCGCGATTTGTGCTCTCAGTTCTTCGTCTTCGGCCTCGAACTGTTTGCTGCGGTCGATCTGCAGGTGTTTAACCGAGATCATGTCGCCGCGAGCGATATCAAAGCCGATGGATTTTTTCAGCACATCGGTCACCTTCAGCAGCTCTTCGTCAGTTACACCGAGGTATTTGCGGTCATAACCTGACTGGTCGGCTTTTATGCCAAGGCGCTCCCATTTGCCGTCGAGCAGAACCGCGAGATTGACGCGCTCGAGCTCCCACGGTTGTTTTTTGATCTTGCGGTGTGTTTCGTTGAACTTATTGTTCTTTATATCTTCTTTTTTGGTATATTTGGCCTTCTGGTAGTCTCGGTC